>JANMLV010000033.1:0-5788 GCA_031372705.1 Bacteroidota bacterium
CGGATATTATGTGTTATTCTTTTAAAGTTTTTGAAATGGCTACACTCAGCAGGAATAACTATATTGTTGGTGAATCAGTAACTTTTTGGGAAGACATTGTAGTAGGACTTAACTTTGGATATTTAATAAATGAGAGCGCTCAATTTAATTCAGATGGATGGCAATATGTGACTAAAAAACGGCAAGAATTATCTTGTGATTATCCCTATCCCGCAATTGGACCATGGGTTTACTTCAATTTAGGCGGTTGGTTTACCCACCAAGATGAGGACCGCTACATAGGCGTTAAATTTAAAAACGATGCAGCCGATTGTTATTATTACGGCTGGATACGTTGCGTTATTTCCGATTCATTAGAAAAAATTACGATAAAAGATTATGCGTATAATTCAAATTGCAGCGGAGGCATACAAGCGGGTATGTTAACCAGTAACATAAATGAACCAATTGCAGCAGAACCAATAATTGTTGTTCAAAATGAAGTGCTGCATATTGCTGTCACAGAAAGCTATAATGGCTCAACAGTTTTTCTTACCAATATGTTAGGAGAAGTAATAAATACTGCCACAATAAGCACTGCAACTACCCAATTTAACCTAATTGGATTAGCATCGGGTATTTACTTGGTTAGTTTAAGAAAGGATGAACAAACCTTTGTAAAGCAAATAATGTTGAATTATGCTTAAAGCTCCATTGTACAAGTTCGAAATAATACCCATCACACACACCGTTTTAACCGACAAGGTCGGTTAAAACCACACCACAGCTCTGCCGAATCTCCCGATTCGGCTGCGGCTCCTTGCGGATTACATCCGCTGCCATAATTCCAACCGAAGCCTGCTTACAAAACCAACCACTAATTCCAATAAATTGAAACACCTATTCCACTGAATTGAGCAAATCTCAAAAGCTATTGGGTGAACAAAACTTAGCATAAGGTATCGCTTGAAAATAATAGCAATTGATTTAATTTATTTGAATGCTATATATCGTTATCAAAGATTAATTCTGCTTGGCAAAAAAAAATAGAAAGTTTAAATAATCAAAGTCATCACCGCTGCAAATGCAGATTTAGTTCAATTATTATAGATTCGTTGGCGGACGGAGTCCGCAAGGAGCCGCAGCCGAATCGGGAGATTCGGCAGAGCGAAGTAAAAAATTAATGAAGATTAAAATTGGTAAAGTGATAAAACTCAAAGTATTTATAACTATAACTTCTCCCTTGCCATTTTCTCTTTCAACGCATCGCGTGCATCGCGTAAAAAATCGCTGGCAAAAATAAATGAATTCAGGTTTTCATCTTCGGCATCTAAAATTTGGGTTCTGCTGCCTTCCCAATCTTTAACACCTTTGTAGAGGAATACAATTTTTTCACCAATTTCCATAACACTATTCATGTCGTGGGTATTGATGATGGTAGTCATTTTAAATTCTTTAGTTATTTCAATAATAAGCTTGTCAATTATTATTGAAGTGCGTGGGTCTAAACCCGAGTTGGGTTCATCACAAAAAAGATATTTCGGATTTAATACTATTGCCCTAGCAATGCCTACACGCTTTTTCATACCACCTGAAATTTCGCCGGGATATTTTTTATTGGCACCGGATAAATTTACGCGGTCAAGACAAAAATTAACGCGATCCATTTTTTCTTTTTTCGTGTCGTAGCTGAACATGTTTAATGGCAACATCACGTTCTCTTCTACGGTCATCGAATCAAATAAAGCACCGCCTTGAAATAACATGCCAATTTCGCGGCGCAAATCTTTTTGTTCATTTCTGCTTAGTGCATAAAAATCGCGACCGTTAAAAAAAACATTTCCTTTATCGGGTCCAATTAATCCGGTCATTATTTTCATTAAAACGGTTTTACCTGAACCGCTGATGCCAATAACCAAATTAGTTTGCCCTGCTTCAAATACAGCAGATACATCGTTTAAAACACGCTGTTCACCAAAAGATTTAGAAATGTTTTTTATTTCAATCATAGTAATAACGCTGCAATTACATAATCGGCTAATAAAACAAAAATACAACTGTAAACCACTGCTTGTGTGCTTGCTTTCCCTATTTCAACAGAGCCACCTTTTACGTAATATCCCATGTAACAAGATATAGATGATACGATGAAAGCAAATGTAAATGATTTAATAAACATCAGTTGAACGTCGAAAGGGTCAAACAACATTCTGATACCTCGAATATAATCTTCAGGTGAATAATAGCTCGACATTGATGTAGCAATATATCCACCCATTATTCCCGAATAAGCAGCAATTGCAACTAAGAGCGGAATAGTAATAACTGCTGCAATAATGCGCGTAGCTATTAAAAAACTTTCTGTATTTACACCCATTATTTCAAGTGCATCAATTTGCTCGGTTACGCGCATGGAGCCAAGTTCGGAGGCTAAATTGGACCCCACCTTGCCGGCTAGAATTAACGCTGTAAAGGTGGGTGCTAATTCAAAAATAATTGTATTCCTCACAATTAATCCAATATATGAAGATGGCACGAATGGTGTGCCATACAACTGATAGGCAGTTTGAACTGCAGTAACTGCGCCAATAAATACGGAAACTAAAAACACAATAAAGGCTGAGCCAACACCTATGTCGTTCATTTGCCTGAATAGCTCACGCAAATACATTTCCCATCTTTTTGGTCGCGAAAACATGCGCCCCAACATAATGAGAAACTTACCTAGATGGTCGAAAAGCTTAAATTCGATTTTCATTGATGTAAAAATAGGACTTTGCCGTTAAGTATGATTAAAATTTGCCACAAAATTTAAAATTCAGTCGTTGTATTGCCAAGAAAACTGTTCAAAAAATGCTTGCACGCACCATTTAAAATGCTTCCCTAAAAGTAACATAAAACCCGCCATTGCCGGCGCCATCAAATCCATAATCAACTCTTAAACTCAATTTATCTTCCGGAACTATAAATAATCTGCCACCGGCTCCGTATGAATATTTTAATCCGCTTAGCGAAAAATTAGCAAATTCATCAGCCACTTCACCAACTCCGGCAAAAATGTTTATTGCAAAATATTTTAAAAGGGTGATGCGATATTCCGTTTGAAAAGTGATATAATTTTTATCCCTGAAACGACCTTCAAAATTGCCGCGCATGTGTTTGTCGCCGCCTAATTGCGCCAACCTGTTAAATGGTGCATTTCCCGGAACAAATTGACCGAATAAATTAAAACCCAAAACATCATCTTTGCCAATTTTATTAAACTGACTTGCTTCAATTAAATAATCAACATAATTATAATTGCTGCCAATAATTTTATTGTGTAAAACAGCCGACACATCAATACTCATGCCCTTTAGCGGGAAATATATATTGTCTCGGGTGTCATAAGTAAACCATGGCCCAATACCGGTGTTAATGCCACCTTCTTCACCCGGAATTTCTTCAGTATCAAAAAAACCACCCTGCAAAATATTGTAAACTTTAGTATATTCGAAAAATGTTTTCCCCCCAACAAAAATATCTTTTTTTACGCGGCGTTGGGCATTAATATACAGGTTGAAGAAATCGTAATCATATTTCTCTCTATCTTCTTCATTTGTATAATTGCCAATACCAAAAAATGAATCCGGAAATTTAAAATAGGATGTCGAATAATTTAATTTATATAAATTATTTTTGAAATAACTGTCGCCACTCACATTGCTTTCAATTTGTTTGTTGAGGGTGTAAACAAAAACACCTTTTATTACAGATGGATTAGTATCCTTATACTTTTTTGGGGGTGGCAGATACCAAACAACTCCACCACCGAAATAAAACCTGGTTTCAGGTGTATATCCAATTACAGGAGAAGGGAAAATCCTGTTCTTTCTTTTTAGTGTATCCACAGATGCAGTATCGGCTTGCGCAAATGCAGCGGAAGTGTAAAAAATAATGCCGACTAAAAACGCTAGCTTGAATCGCGAAAATTTGAATGTATTTGCAGTGAAATTATTTAATAACCGGACAACGTTCAAATGGGATTGTATCATCAAATATTTTTCTGTAAGTAATTAACGTTCGGTTTTGCTTTGCTTGTATATGCGACACAAAATTCAGCATTTTTTTATTGAAATCGCCAATCCATAACAGTTCAATATGTGTGTATTTGCTGCTATTGTTCACTATTTCGTGCATATAAGCGGCCATTCCTGCTTCAACTCCTTTGTTCTGAAAGGCAGGTACAACACCAAACAGCACACCATATATACGTTCCATTTTAACAAATGGTTTATGCACCATAACATTTAGCAAACCGCGCACATTTAAACTGCCACCTGCATATTTAAGCAGTTGATTGGCATCGGGCATACCAACAAAAAATCCCGCCGGTTTGTCGTCAACATAGGCAAATATTAATAACTCCGGATCCATTATTGGTCGGATATCTTGCATTATACTATCACTTTGCTTTTCAGTCATCGGCATAAAATCTTCATGATCGGCCCAAGCCTGATTATAAATGCTCCTAAAATCGTCAGCAAATTTTTTAAGATTTCGTTTATCAGCCGTTACAAACTTTACTTTATTTCTGTCTTGCAAGCGCTGTTTAATGCGATAAACTATAGGGGGCATATTTTTACTTCTATCCAATACATAAGTATATTGTTCGAAATAAGTTTTAAACCCATAGTTTTCAAATAGTGTTTTATAATACTGGTGATGATAATTCATACCGTAAACGGGCGTTTCAAATCCATCTACCAGCAAACCCCACCACTTGTCGCGATCGCCAAAGTTAATTGGGCCATCAAAGGCATTAAATCCATTTTTCATTAACCAGTTTTTTGCCGCATCAAAAAGCATATTGGCAACATCTTGGTCATCAACACATTCAAAAAAGCCGCAACCGCCAACTTTTATCTCACCACCATTGGCTTTGTGGCGATAGAATGCAGCTATTCTGCCTACGGTGTTGCCATCTTTATCGTTTATGATATACCGAATGGCATTACCTGTTTGCAATAAATGATTCTTATCCTTATCAAACAAGCGTTCAATTTCCTGCTGAATTGGCGGAATGTAATTAGAATCTTGATTATATAGCTGAAACGGCAGTTCGTGAAACCACTGTATCGTATCTTTATTTATAACTTCTATCAAATGCATGGGCGGTAAAACTAATATATATCGCCTAAATTAGGCGAATGTTATTCCGTTTTTAAGTGAATTAACACATTTTTAATAAAACCATAGGTCTATTTTGGGCAGTTTAGCATCAACAGTATGGCGTTTTATTAGTTTGGTATCAAGGTTGAAATCTGCCTAAAAAATCCCCTGAAACGCTTATATATCCATTACATCGGCGCTTGACATGGTCTTTAAGTCGTATAAAAATATTGTGGATAGCTGTAAAGCCCAATCAATGCCTCAAATCTTCAATAAACATTCTTCTCACATACCTTTGAATTCCAGAATTCCCCCCGTATCTTTGCCGCCGAATTCAAAACGTCCTTTTAAATTCTACAAATAATGCCAGGAAAAGGTAAAATAAAACAAATCATCGGCGCAGTTGTCGATGTTGCTTTCGAAGAAGGAAATCTTCCCGAAATCCTCAATGCACTTGAGGTTATACGTGAAAACGGTGATTCGCTGATTCTTGAGGTGCAACAGCATCTTGGAGAAGACAGTGTTCGTACTATTGCCATGGACTCAACCGACGGTTTAGTTCGTGGAACAGAAGTGTTAGACCTTGGAGCTAATATTTCGATGCCTACGGGTAACGAAATTAAGGGTCGTCTCTTCAATGTTGTGGGTAAAGCCATCG
>JANMLV010000052.1:0-7130 GCA_031372705.1 Bacteroidota bacterium
GCAAAAAGTTGTCTGTTTCAGCCAATGCATCAATAACCGTTAATTGAAAACCTGAATTTCCTAAATCAAGCGTTTCATGTTGCGAATGAATAGTAATCAGCTTGCCTGCCAGTTGCTGCAAAACATTTAAATTAACAGGCGTGTCGTTTATAAATGCACGCGATTTTCCGCTATCGGTTAATTCTCGGCGGATGATAGTTTCTTGCTCATAATCTATCTCATTCTCTGTAAAAAATGCTGCTAATCCATAGTTAGCAATATCGAATACACCTTCAACCGTACACTTTTTTTCCTTATTAAACAAAACTTTACTGTCGGCTCGTTCACCCAAAATTAAACTAAGGGCACCAAGTAAAATAGATTTACCCGCACCTGTTTCACCGGTAATAATGTTCATCCCTTCGGCAAAAACAATTTCAGCCTCGTTTATTATAGCGTAATTAGCAATTCGCAGTGCTTTTAGCATGGTGTAAAGATAGAATTTGCCGCGCAGATATGGTAGTTGGTTTGTTTACACAACCTTGTTTTTTTAAAATGCTATAAACTTGTTCGTAAAAAGAATGTTAATCGCCCATTACTTATAGGGCTTCAATTAATTTTGTAAAATGAAAAAATGGCTGCTTCCCGTAATATTACTATTAATGTTCACCTACGAAATATTGCGCATTTATTTCATAATGCCGTTTCCTGGAAGTCAAGATGACAATACATTAGCAATTGCTTATTTTATGTCGCGCAATATCTGGTGGCTGCGCATTTTGTTTTATGCATTTGTTATTTACCAAATGGTGAGATTCATAAAGCAAAAGCGATTTGTGAAACTGAGTATTGTTTTTTTGCTGATTTGCATTTATGCTGTCGTTGCATACTTTCTCAACTTCAAGTTAAATGCAGATGAAATGTTCCGCCAAGTTCAAGAGGTTAATTTCCAAAACGCTGCAAATAACAAAGTATCACAAGGTAAATTGATTATTGGTGTTGAAATAAATGGCGAAGCGAAAGCCTTTCCTATCGAAATAATCGGCTATCATCATCAAGTACGCGATGTAATAGGAGGGATGGAAGTAATGGTTACTTATTGCTCAGTGTGCAGAACCGGTCGCGTATTTAACCCAATTGTGAATGGAAGTAATCTTCAATTCCGATTAGTAGGGATGGACCATTTTAACGCTATGTTCGAAGATACAGAAACAAAAAGTTGGTGGCGACAAGCAACAGGTGATGCAATTGCAGGCCCTTTGAAAGGAAAATCGCTGACAGAAATTTCATCCATGCAAATGCCATTGAAACGATGGTTGGAGCTTTATCCTGAATCGTTAGTAATGCAAGCCGACAATTCATTTCTAAAGGAATATGAGGCATTAAGCGGTTACGATGAAGGAACTATCAATTCCGACCTCGAACAGCGCGACACGGCTCCTTGGCAACCAAAATCGTGGGTGGTTAGTGTTGAACTCAATAAAGATGCAAAGGCATTCGACTGGGGAATGTTAACCGAAAAGCGAATAATTAACGACACTATCGGTAATAAAATGATGGTGCTAATCATGGAAAACGACCTTCAATCATTCCGCGCATTTGAAACAACCATGACCACAAGTGTGTTTAAAATGGATACATCCGGATTGTTTTTGACAGATCAAGTTACGAATTCGATATGGAATTTAAACGGGCTTTGCACAGCAGGTGCTTTAGCAGGTACAAATTTGAAATCCATTCCTGCTTATCAGGAATTTTATCATGCTTTTGAAGAATTCAGAAAATAAAAGCCAACTAGATTACTTTCCGGTAAGTAACTGCTGATAGCTGTCAGCATTAAGCGGGTCGAGTCTGGTTAAGTAGGAAACAGCCTTAGCTTTTTCGGCCGGTGGTGCCTTAGAGTAAATCCCCAACAATTCATCGCTTTTGGCACCGAAAAACAGCTGCAATATCATGCTGTTTGGCTGAGTCCGGTTAATGTTGTCTAATGTTTGAAGCGCCTTTGTAATTACCGTAATTGGCTTTACTTGGTCATTATACATTTGATCCAAACCTTGTCTATGGTATTGATACGTCGCGTCGCGCATAGCGCCAAACTTAGGATCCAAAATATTATTTACATACCAATAACGGTTGCGCGTTCCATCATAACTCTTCCATCCCTTAGAATCACTGTTGCTGGCTTGATTCACAATACTCTGTGCCTTAAGAAAATATTTGTCGCCACCCTTAAGCGAAAACGAATCATAATCTAGGCCCATAACTAAATATGCGTAATATGCCAACATTGCCGTTAAATTACTAGCGTATTGATTCTCGTTAAATTCTAACGGTTGATACTCAGCATACAAAAATTCAAAATCCTTATCCTGAAAGTTAAGTAGGGTAGAGTTGTAGTCGCTTCCGTAAACAGGACGGCGAGAAACAATATTGCATTGAGCCTTAAATTTACCGCTTGCAACTTCTTCTGTAATAGTTATAAGTATTTGACATTCAATTCGTTCCTCTGCCTTAATTACATCATCACTCCACTTACGTGTATTCATAAATTCGAAGATGGAAATCTCCAAAGTTTTGAAAATCTTCGGGTCGGTTTGGGTTACCTTTTCGGCATTTACTGTTACCGCACAATTTAAATCTTGCCCCAAAACAGGTGCAATATTCACTAGAACGATGAGGATGAATAGGAGGTTACGCATTCAGGTGATTGATTATATAGTTCACAATATCTTTAGCAACAGCTTGCTTACTCTTTAACTCAAAATTAGTGTGATTATTGTACTTATCCAATATTGTTATCTTATTGGTATCGTGCTGAAATCCGGCTCCTGAGTCTTGCATAGAGTTTAAAACAATCATGTCCAGGCCTTTTTCATGCAATTTCTTTGCCGCATTTGCCATTTCATTATCCGTTTCCAGCGCAAAACCAATAGTTATTTGGTTTTTACGCGTCAAACTTAAGGTTTTAAGTATATCCGGATTGCTTTTAAGTTCTAGTTGGAATGTACCATTGTTATCAGACTTCTTTATTTTTTTATCGGCAGGAGCCACCGGAGTGTAATCGGCAACCGCAGCTGCTGCAACAAATATGTCTGTTTCGGGAAATAATTTAGCAGTTTCACTTAACATTTCATTTGCACTTGTTATGCCTATTTTACGAATGGAAGTGTTTTGTGAGATGTTTTCATTGATTGGTCCATGCACCACCGTAACAATAGCACCCTCTTCGGCAAATGCTTCTGCCAACGCAAATCCCATTTTGCCTGTCGAATGGTTCCCAATAAATCGCACCGGATCTATTGCCTCATATGTTGGTCCGGCGGTGATAAGCACATGCTTGCCCTTTAATTTAGGGTTGTGCGCAGTAAATAGTTGTTTTAGCCAATCAATAATATGTTCAGGTTCTGCCATTCTTCCTTCCCCCGACAAGCCACTTGCCAATTCCCCTGTTTCAGGATATATTATCTCAACTCCGTGCTTTTGCAGCGTTTGGATGTTGCCTTGAGTAGCAGCATGTTTCCACATATCGAGGTCCATTGCAGGTGCAATAGCTACCGGACATTTTGCCGATAAGTATGTGGTAATCAATAAGTTATCACTTTGTCCTAATGCTAGTTTAGAGATAGTATTTGCAGTTGCCGGCGCAATAATCATGATATCACCCCACATGCCGGCTGCAACATGATTGTTCCAAGTGCCGTCAGATTCGTTGTAAAAATCGATTGCAACGGGGTTTTTGGATAGGGTAGAAAAAGTTAATGCCCCGATAAAGGCTTTCGCCCCCGGGGTCATCATAACTTTTACCTCAGCACCTTCCTTTATAAGTAAACGCACCAGGTAGGCACTTTTATAAGCAGCAATTCCGCCACTTACGCCAAGCAGGATCTTTTTGCCCTGTAAGGACATTATTTTGTTTCTTTAGGCTCTTCTGTTTCGCGTTCGCGCCAGTACAATTGGCCATTTTTGAATTCTTCCAACGCAATTAGTGTAGCTTTTGGCATTTTTTCGTAGTAACGAGAAATTTCAATTTGCTCGCGGTTTTCAAAAACTTCTTCTAAGTTATCTTGGTGTGTTGCAAACTCTTCTAATTTGCTGTGCAATTCACCACGCACTACCTGCGTAATTTGCTCAGAACGTTTAGAAACCATATAAATAGACTTGTAGATATTGCCTGAGTGGTTCTCAATGTCCTTCAGGCTCTGCACTTCTATTGAAGGAGAAAGCTGCGTATTAATTTTCTTTAGTGAGCTCATTACAGTTTATTTTTAAAGTTGTTATTTCGTTTATTGATTTTTGTTTAAGGTCTATACTTCTTTCATACAGCGATTTTGCTTGGTCTGCTTTGCTGCTGTTAGGGTAGCTTTTCATAAACTCACCATAAGCATCTATCGCCATATCATATCGTTCAGCACGTTTGCATATAACACTTTGTCCTGCATAGCTGAAATAGCTGTTCACAATCTTAAAGCTTATTTCTTCAGCATCCTTGGTATCAGGGAAATCAAGCAATACATTTTTAAACGTTAACGCTGCTGCTTGATAATGCTCTGTGTTATAATAAAGTTCAGCACTGCTGATTAATTTTAACTCCAATTTACTCCTCATTTCATCCATATAAGCGTTAGCATCTTTAACCAAGGCGCTTTTTGGATATACATCAATAAAATACTGGAATGACTCAATAGCCTTATAGCTATAGGTTTGGTCCAATTGATATCGCGGCGACGCATCATACATCGATTTGGCACTCATAAACAAACTTTCTTCGGCTTCTCCCGAAAGTGGAAAAATGCTGAAAACCTGCTTGAACAAACTTGCCGATGAAAAATAATCTCCTTGCCCGTAGTAACAATAAGCCATGTAATAGCGAATTTCCTTTTCCTCAGGAGTACCAATCTTCACAGTAAGCAATTGATCCAACAACGGCAAAGCCTTGGCATAATCGCCTTCAGCGTAATATTCCTTAGCTTTTACGTATTTTGCGTCGAAATCATCGCTTTTCAGCAATTTATCGTACTGGCAACCGGTAAAAACTCCGAAAGAAATGATTATAATTGCAACGGCAATAACCCGATTATTAAACATAAGAGGCGCAAAGTTAATAAATTTAACCTTAAACGCAGATATATGATTTTTATTGAAAACTTCGGCTTTAATTTTTAAGACTAAAATTAAGGTAATATCTTTGCACCCTTAAAAAACGAAAACCTAATCAGCTATGGATATTTTTGATAAGTTAAGAAAAGACAGAGGTCCTCTTGGAAAATGGAGTGATGTGGCTCATGGATATTTGATGTTCCCGAAACTTGAAGGCGATATTGGACCGCGCATGATGTTTAGAGGCAAAGAACGCATTACTTGGAGTTTGAACAACTACCTAGGTCTTGCAAACCACCCTGAAGTGCGCAAAGTTGATGCTGAGGCTTCGGCTCAATTTGGTTTGGCTTATCCAATGGGTAGTCGAATGATGAGTGGAAACTCCGATTACCATGAGCAACTTGAACGCGAACTCAGTGCATTTGAAATGAAGGAAGATTCCTTCTTGCTGAATTATGGTTACCAAGGTATCATGAGCGTTATCGATGCAGTTTGCAATCGCCACGATGTTATAGTTTATGATGCCGAAAGTCATGCATGTATTATTGATGGTGTGCGCTTACACCAAGGCAAACGTTTTGTTTTCCGTCACAACGATATTGAAAACTGCGAAGTGCAGTTAAAACGTGCTACCGAACTTATACAAGGAACTCCGGGTGGCATCTTAGTTATCACCGAAGGTGTATTTGGTATGGGCGGCGACCAAGGTAATTTGAAAGAAATTGTTGCATTAAAAGAAAAATATAATTTCCGTTTATTGGTTGATGATGCACATGGTTTCGGAACAATGGGTGAAACAGGAGCCGGCGCAGGTGAAGCACAGGGGTGTCAAGATGGTATTGACCTCTATTTTTCAACGTTTGCGAAATCAATGGCAAGCATCGGTGCATTTATTTCCGGCGAAAAAGCTGTGATTTGGTATTTAAGATATAACCTGCGTTCGCAGATATATGCAAAATCCTTACCAATGCCAATCGTAATTGGTAACCTCAAACGCCTCGAATTATTAAGAAGCAAACCCGAACTCAAAGAAAAACTTTGGGAAAATGTAAATAAATTACAAGATGGCTTCCGCAGCAGAGGATTTAATTTAGGTAACACTAACAGTCCGGTTACGCCTGTGTTTTTAGAAGTAAGTATTCCTGAAACCATTAACCTGGTTGTGGATTTGCGCGAAAACCACGGTATTTTCTGCTCGGCAGTTACGTATCCTGTTATCCCTAAAGGGATGTTAATGTTGCGTATTATTCCTACAGCTTCTCACAACGATGAAGATATACAACTAACCTTAGAGGCATTTTCTGCCATCCGCGATAAAATAGCTACCGGCGCTTATCTTAAAGAAGACGTAGCAAAAGTGTAAATTTTTTTAATGCCGGAAGTAATTTTCCGGCATTTTAAGTATATTGCATTCCCTTTTAAATTATTCGGTTTCTGAACCTCTCCGATTAATAGATTTTGTAATTTTATAACACCACTTATTATTATGAACATGCAACAAAAATTCGACCAACTCAAAGCCCTTGTTGCCCTCGCCGAAGAAGACATGATTAAGTATGCCCACAAGGGTAATAAATCGGCAGGAACCCGCATGCGAAAAAGCCTTCAAGACATTAAAGAAATTTCTACCGAACTCCGAAAGGAAGTCCTCGAATCACGAAAAATTAAAGTCTGATCTAATTCCAATTGCTAATGGGTGGAGTAAGTCCCTTATCAACAATAATTGATAACTGACTTGCCCGCGCTTTCGTTTCCAACCAAGCCACTTCCCGAACAGGCTGCGGAGCGTTTATAATTTGTCGTTATAAACCCATTCGGAGCCGATAATGAAATTTATTTTAACAGCCATTGAACAAGATTGAGCAAAATTTGCGATCTCAATATGATTGATATGCGGAGCTAAAAAATATTTAAACAGCCAATTGAACAAGATTGAGCAAAATTGAACAAAATTTGATACCTGAATTAGGTTGACATTCGGAGTAACTAATTAATTCACTAGGCACTTCCGAGATTGATAATTATAGCTTCGTATTAATGGTCGGTGAGAAACA
>JANMLV010000060.1:0-4973 GCA_031372705.1 Bacteroidota bacterium
ATTTTGTATTAGATTACTTTTGTCTTCTTAATATAGCACAATATGATAAGTGGTAAAACTACACCGAATGGCACGGGAATTATCTTACAAGGAGACTTTTACGATTTGGACTTTTTATATTCAACTGTGCATACATGTGTCGACCTACATCAAAAAGGAAAAGAGGAGCCATCACCATTCGCACAAATTTTATTAAATTTTGCCTACGAATTGAGAAAGACAAAGTATGGAGCCCGAGAAATAGTTGTATTTAGAACCGCCTTAAATAGCGCTACTCACGACTATTTTGCGTGTCCTTTCGTTTGGACTGATATGTTCGCCTTTCTTATTTGCTTAGAGCCATACAAGTATAATAAGCGCCTATCAATGCTGCAAAAAGCGCATATGAATTTGCTAAAATGTGTTGTAATTCAAACACTATCAGAATTTGATCCCGTATCAGCTAAAAGAATTACGGAGGCATTTTATCTACCGTTAAGTGCAAATAGCAAATATTCTTTTTTAGCTTTTCAAGAATTGCATTTAGATTTTTTGCGTTTAGGAAACGGAGTAGTACGAACAAGAAAACTAAGTGATTTACTTTTAACTAGATACCTAGAAACAACTCCACATTTTAAGGAGTTTGTAAAAACAACCAACCACTTAGCTAAAGAAAAAGGGTGTGCTATCTCGGCTCTTGGTTTCGAGGAGTTCCCTGATATAGAATGGTAAGGTGTTGTTGAAAGCCGCTTTCCTTGTATTTTCCATTATGAAAATCGTTTTATAAGCAAAAAACCAACAAAAACTTCCTATAAATAGGAAGTTTACCCCCCTTACGCTTTATAACTGTTTACTGCTATAGTAGGTGAAACAAATTATTTCACAATTAAAAGCTATGCAGTATGTCACAGACACAATCAAAACGCGATGTGTTCGCGATTGTAACGGAACAAATTATTGATCAACTTGAAGCTGGCACGATTCCCTGGAGACAACCTTGGAAGGATGCAGGCCCGCCGCGGAATCTAATTACGGGTAGGCACTACAGAGGTGTTAATACATTGGTATTGAATGGACTTGGGTATGGATGCAATGCTTTTCTTACCCTTAAGCAAATAAATGCACTTGGCGGTCATGTAAGAAAAGGAGAACATGCCACACCTGTAGTATTTTGGAGCAGAAAGGATGAAGCAGATGACGTGCTAGAAAAGCAGCAAAAAAAAGCAGTATTGCGGTACTATTCTGTATTTAACGTCGACCAATGTTTACACATTCCAGATGAAACATTGCATCGATTAGCGGGATTAGAATTCAATGAAACATTGTTGGAACCACTAACTGTTTTTGAGCAAATGCCCTTACCACCGAAATTAGTACACAAAGGAAAATATGCTATGTACTTCCCAGCTACAGATACTGTCTTTATGCCAAAGATTCAATCCTTTGAAGATTCCAGTGCCTACTATGGCGTGCTCTTTCATGAAGTGGCGCATGCAACAGGTCACGAAAAACGATTAAAACGCGAAGCGATTATGTATCCGGAAAAGTTCACAGGTGAATCATATGCAGAGGAAGAGCTAGTTGCACAAATTGCTGCTTGTTTTCTCACCGCCATTACGGGGTGTTCCTTAAAACACTTTGCAAATGATGTTGCCTATATCGACACCTGGTTGCAACGCTTACGCAATGATAGACGCTTGCTGGTATTTGCCAGTGCGAAAGCGCAACGTGCTGTTGATTACATACTAAACAATACGTATCATACAGCAGCTATTGAAAAAGAGGAGCATGGGGATGTTGTTGAAGCTTAGATGTTGTTATGCTGTATTGGTGATGTAGCGTTGATTGAAATGCGCTTTTGTTAGCGTTGATCGAAGCCCGGGAATAATTCTCGGGCTTTTTTATATTTACACTACAATTTGAATGATATGAAGAACTTACAACAATTCGATGAACAGCGAATAAATGATTTAATTGAAAATAATGTAGCGGAAAACAAAGTGCTGGAGTATAAGCAATTCTTGAATCTCGAAGGAGACAGTCAGAAAAAAGAATTTTTATTTGATGTTTCATCATTTGCGAATGCTTCAGGAGGCACTATCATAGTTGGCATCTCAGAGGAAAATGGTGAACCATCAAAAGTTATTGGCATTGCAGTGGATCTAGATGCAGAAATTCTAAAAATAGAAAGTAGTGTCAGGGATGGTATTGCTCCACGAATAATTGGCATGCACTGTTATGGAGTGCTTATAGACAATGATAAATCAGTCCTAGTTATTGAGATACCTAAAAGCTGGAATGCACCACATCAAGTAACATTCAAAGGTGCTGATAAATTTTATTCAAGAAGCTCAAACGGTAAATATAAATTAGATGTTGCTGAGTTAAAAAATGCATTTATTCAATCGGAAGTATTAACACAACGTATTCGTGATTTTAAACGAGAACGATTAAATGCAATTCTTGCAAAGGAAACCTACGTTGATTTAGGCAACTTTGGGTCAATTGTACTTCATGCCATACCACTGAAAGCATTTGGCTTAGATGCTGATCAAGGAATTGAACTTATGAAACTATCAAATAGTAGAATGAAACCTATTAGTGCAGGAGATACGAATTGTGAATTTAATTTTGATGGAATAATAGCAAAGACGCAGATTGGCAATGCTGGTGATGAATATAATGGGTATTTACAAGTTTTCAGAAACGGCATAATTGAGACCGCAAATAGTCATTTGTTAAGACCTTATAACGGAGAATGTAACTTACCGATTTTATCAAATGCAGCTTATGGAGTTAATTTCGAACAAGACATAATTAGGGCTATCGAAGAATGCATAAGCATATATTCGTATTTAGGAATAGCAGCTCCAATTATTTTTTTTGTTACACTACTGAATGTCAAAGATTACGGATTGGAAATGGCTAGTCACTCCTCCTTTAATCAGGCATTTCGGAACAAACTTGATAGAAATATATTGCAGCTCCCGGAATTATTGATGAACGAAAATAAGCTCGATGTATCGACGGCACTCAAGCCTATTTTTGACACTATTTGGAATGCATTTGGGAAAAGTGGTTCTAAGTCATATGACGAGAACGGCATTTGGCGGCTACCAATGCGGTAAAAATATTAATTGTATCCTTTTTGAGACTTCATTTAATTAAGTTAATTCAAAAATAGTTTAAGTTCATATCGCTTTATCGACCAAATAAATCTAACACTATTGCGCCAATAGCAGCTACTGTGAAAATGATTGATATAATCAAATTTGGGTGAATTCTTTTAAATAGTGTCGGGAAATGTTTTGGTGGTGCTATCCCATCAGGCCAAGTACTAGTCCCAGGAAATAATAGTGCCGGAATAAACATACCCCAAAAAAATATTGGCGCAAGGCCTGCAAACCAGGTCACAAGTATCGTGTCTTTATCAGCATAATTTCCCCACAAAAGAAATAGGGCGATGCACTGTATGACAGTGATAGATAGATATTGTATGGCCCAATGAAATCTTGCATGTGGTTTCCATTGGGGATTTGTTGCATGTGTTTTATTTAAATCCATTATAGAAGGAATAATGATTGTGAGTGCACACAAAACCGTAAAAATGATTTTTGCTGTGAGATTCATAACGTTTTATTTGTTGGATGGTTAGTATTATTATTTAACAGAAATATTGATGCTGCAGCTATACATAAAGTACAAGATACAATTGCAAAAATCTTGTGCGGAGGGAATTGGTTTAACCATTTCGGCCAATTTGTTGGATGGGCAACTCCATCAGGCCATGAGTCTGTGCCTGGAAAGAATGTGGTAAAAGGAAAAAGTCCCCAAAAAAACATAGGTAAAAGGCATGAAATAAGTAATACTGTCCTCGAGGCACGTTTTTGCCACACTAAAAAAATCGCGAGCATGTTTAACAGACACGTTTGCATATGTTCAATTGCCCAATGGAATCTTGCATGTCCCGTCCATAATGGATTGGTTAAATGAGTTTCATTCATATCCATTACATTCAGTATAAGTATTGTGGTTACACCCACAGAGGTTACTATAATTTTCCCAACTATCGCTTTCATAATCTTTATTTAATTGTCAATATGTCTCCTGTTGCAAGGATGAAGGTTTTCGTATTTGGAGCTTTAACTTGCGCAGAATCTGCAAATTGGTTGGCGTTGCCATTATATTTTAGAATATATTTATCGTGAAAACTACCACCGGTATAATTGTAATGAATTGGTACGGCAACCTTTGGTTTAATGATAGCGCAGAGCTCGGCAGCTTGTGTTGCACTCATTACCACTTGCTTGTTAAACATGGGGCGAATTGTAAGCCCGTTTACTGATAGAATTGCTAGGTCAATTTCGGGAAAACGACTTGGAATTTCACTTAATTCTGGAATTAATTGGGAGTCACCACCAAAGTAAATTACTCTATTTCCAGTTTCAATCATAAAAGTATTTTCTTTCACTTTATGTTTACCCGGGCAAGCAGTAACTTTAATTCCATCTATGAGTACTTCCTGCCATGGGTCAATTTCATGAACATTGTTAAATCCTGCTGCTTTTACTTCTTTACCCATTCCAACCGGAACAACAAACGGTACATTTTTATCAGGATAGCTTTTAAATGTCTCGATATCAAAATGGTCATAGTGATCGTGTGAAACAATGACAAGCGAAAGTTTCGGTAGCTTGTCTTGTACGAATGCCAGGGGTTCTCCATGGTAGTATCCTTTTTTTTCACTGAACCACGGGTCGGTAAGTATATGTTTGTTTCCAACAGAAATGAGTGTGGTTGCATGTCCAATTCGTACAAAACTTATGCTGTCTGCATTTGATTTTGAACTATTCCAACTGTATAACGCTTGCGGATAGATTTCTCTAACAGGAGAAACTAGCAAGGTGGTTTTGCAACTTTGAAAAAGAATTACGGCTACAAGAACTATTAAAATTTTTGATTGCTTCATGATTATTGTATTTAAATAATTAAGC
>JANMLV010000070.1:0-14808 GCA_031372705.1 Bacteroidota bacterium
GTATCTCCGGCTATAATACCAACATCGCATTTCATTTCAAATGCATAATCTTTAATTGTTAAAACAGTGCCTGAATCAGTAACATCACATCGAATCCAACCATAATGATTGCACATGAGCGAATCGGTAAATTTAATACCAACATAGTGGTCTAGCTTTTCGGGATACCAAAATCCGCCTTCGACTGTGAATGATATGCCTGGTGGACCGTTGACTGTCCGATAGGCCATTTTCAGTTTGCCCTCCATGTAAAATAATAAATTGTTGTCGATAAAATCGCCTGAGCCTAGTGCATAAGGCAAATAAATATATCCCGGATAATTATAGTGCATTGTTGCAGCTATAAAGTTGTTTATCGGATTTACAGAAATATACCAAACATAATTTTCTCCGAAATAGGTGGAACCCGCCTTGTTTGAAAAAGCAAAATCAATTATTTCATCTGTTATTTCAAGATTTAAATAATAATGATTATTTATGTCAATAACAGTATCAGGTTCGATATCATGATAAATTGCCTGCGATTGTATTGAATTGCTAGTCAACAAAAACACGCTTGCTGACAACGAGTATGCACACAACTTTTTCTCTTGAGTCATTGCCTTAAATTTTAACCAATGATTTTACAATTTCGAATCCACTTGCA
This sequence comes from Bacteroidota bacterium, assembly GCA_031372705.1. GTDB lineage: Bacteria > Bacteroidota > Bacteroidia > Chitinophagales > BACL12 > UBA7236. Next base: position 647 of record JANMLV010000070.1, read on the forward strand.
TTTGAAATTTTTACATTGTAAATGCCACTAGGTAAAGTAGAGATAATTATGGGTTCTAACCCTTTTGGGTATGTTTTTATTAACTCAGTTCCACTTATCGTGTAAATACTAACAGCATATTGTTCATCATAATTTGTGATGTTATCAAAATTTAGCGAAAAATAGTCTCCACTAGGATTTGGATAAAGCGTGCAATTTTGTGGTGAAAGCACATATTGAGATATTACAGACCGCATACTATGGGTGAATGTTATCTTAATGTATCCATAAGAATATGCAGGCACACTAATTTTTTCTAAAGCACCAATATTAGGGCAAACGGCCAGGTTCTCCATATTGTAAGTTATACCTTTTATTTCAATAGGGTATGGATTAGTAAGGTCGTAGCATTCGTTTAGTTTATACAATGCATTAAACCCTGTGGTAGAATATGCTTGGGAAGCATCTACACAAGTAATAGTGGCATCACCAAAAACTATAGATTCACCGGGCCATAGATCATCGAAATAGTTGGTTGCTAATCTATAACATTGACTTTCTTCTGACGTGTTGGTGTAATAAATGTATAATGTTGTAAATGCAGGGTCAACAAACACAGTTGGCGGATTGTTTGGGTTAGTTATTGATTTAACCGTATTTGATTTTAACAACAATAGGTTGTTTTTTGTTATTTCACTAAGCAGTTCAAAGGTGAAATAAGATACTTTTTTCTTATAAAAAGGCTTGTCTGTTAAATATGGAGAGCCAACATCATCAATATCGGGATAGGCAATAGCCTCATCCACTAGTTCAATTGGTAAGTCGGCACCTACTAATAAGTCCCCCGAGCCACCTGCATAGTTTTGCACAGTTGAATAAGTGAAAAAATTAGCTCTAAAAGGAGATAAGAAATTAATTTTGACGTTTTTTAACCACCATTCTAATGTTAACACGCCATGAGTGAATCCTGTAATGCTTGCGAAAATCCGTTGATCGATACCACCTTCATCTGCAGCTAAATTCCATTCCGTCACCCATAATTCTTTGCCACCTTCTGCATACGTTTCTTCAAAGTGAAAAATTGCACTATAGTCATTGTATGAGTTAGTATAACCTGTTTTAATTAACTCTTTAATATTTCCCGGTAGATTTGTTATACCGATAAAGCCATCAAATGCATTTCTTAACCTTATATCATATTCATCAAATTGCCATTCATCGTCAACCAAAGTAACACAAGGGTAGCTTTCATCCAAGTTTAAATTAAAAATGTCTTCCCAATCATTACTTGTATAATACATGTGCAAAATAATTGCATCAAACTTTCTCCTGCTGCCAATGCCAGATACTGCAATGATGTCATCATAGTGCCTATATAAATCTTCATTCCACTCGAGTTTATCAATGCAAGTTGCTGATTGAGCCCTTGCAATCAACACTGTTCCTTCAACAGGTGCTGCAACTAATCCCACTTTGGTTGTGAAATGCGTAAGCCCTTTAAAATATTTAATATAGTTATTGCCAATATTGTTGCCTGCCAAATCCTGTTCTAGCATAGCAGGGCTTAATACCATTTCAAGGTTGGCTTGTGCAGTTGCATTTAAGTAATCCACCCCATTAATAAAATCCCAATAGTTGCCACTACCATCACCTAGCGTAATGCCGTCAGGTTCAATATTGTCGAAATGCTCAAACCCTAATGTCTTGCAAAAAAAATCGACATAGGTTTCGTTGCCAATTTCCACGCCCGCTACATTTACACTGTATATAGCATTGGATTCCATATATTCAATAATAGCTTTGCATTCAGGAGCGGGTTCGCTCACAATATTTAAACATACAATAACGTCGACTGTAAGTGTGGGATTATTATCTTCAATTAATTTCACCAATTTTAGGAAATCATTCAAATAATTCGTTCCCGCAGGTAATGTTTTTTGAAGATTCCATTTAACTATGTAGTTGTTAAAAAGGTCTCTAAGGTTATTATCCATCCATAATGCCCAATCTTCAGCATTGTCCTCAAAATTTTGTGTTTCAATTTCAGCTTCTGTATCACAGCAGTTCATGTCTCCATCTGTCCAGTCAAAATAACGAATTATTTCGGTTAAGTCGTAACCATAACCTTGCGAAGGTGCACCTGTTTCAACATCGTGCATCAAATGCATGAATTTACTAAGTGAGCCACTTGGGAATCGCAAAACTTTGGGTGCTAAATCACTGAGCCAACCCCATTGTAATGCGGTGGTTGTAGTCCAATCAACACCGGGTTCACCTTCCTCATACGGCAAAGTGTTTTCATCAAACATGCCGGTTACATTGAAGCCATATAATTCCTCATTGATTTCTTTAGATTCACTTAATAGTTGGACATTTATTTGATTAGGCGGGTCTAATGGGTCTAAAAAAAGGTTATTTTCAATTGATTTTGATGCCCCGATTCGCTCAATCCCAGTAGCATCTTCGTACAAAAACACCGTATCCGGACCGTCTAAATAATAAAATTCTGTTAACGGTCCAACTTGACCAGCCAAAATTCGACTTAGAAAAAGTGCAGTAATTAAAAAGGTTAAATTTTTCATAGGTTGAATCTTTATTGGTGGGTTAAATATTGATTGTTAAGATTTAGAAATTACATCTATTTCTAATCTTTAATAAAGTAAATTAAAAATTTGACTAATATCAAATTTAATTTATTTTAAGCCAATTGGATGTAGGATTTCAAATGTTAATATGTATATTGAGGGCTTGAGCCATCCAACCGCCTAAACTTTAGGAATGATTTGCAAATATGATAACTAAACCAAAAATGATGTAAAAAAATAGAATCCGCCCCGGGTCACCATTTTTTTATAGGTTAAAATAGGAAATTTAAGCAATGATTTTTCGCACGAATTACATCAAATAAATCCCTTCATTACCCTTTTCACTCAATATCACTTTTATATGCTCATGCATAGTGGTAGATAGTGAAAGCCCTACATAGTCAGGACTTACAGGAAAAAGCTTATGCTTGCGCTCAACCAAAACTGCATTGCGAATTTTTTTAGGCGAATAATTGAGTAACGGCTTAATGGCATATAATAACGTTCTGCCGGTATTGGCAACATCATCAATTAAAATAATTGTTTTGTTATCAATTTCCTCTTCGGTTAGATTTAACTCAACGGCGCTATTGCCCGGATCGTTTTTGTCTAATTCAATATGGGTTAGTGTGATATTAGCTGAAAGTATTTGCTTTAATTCGTTATAAATTAGTGCTGCAAAAGCGTAACCTTCAGTGGCTTTACAAATACCAGCAATTACAATTTCTTTTTCGTCGTAATTATCTTCCGCAATTTCAAAAGCTATTCTTTTTATTTTCTGATAAACCTTCTCTGCAGTTACAATCTTGGTTAATGTTTGTTCCATAATTAATGTGCTATCATTATTTTATTTGTTGTGATAATACCATTTTCTGCTATCATTAATAAATATATTCCATTGCTTAATGCAGCAGTATTTATGGTGGTTGTTTCTATTGAAGCCGTTGTTGTAAAAATAATATCTCCCAAAGTATTTACTAAAGTAATTTGACTGCCTGCAGTAACACCTTCAACATGTATATTATTATTTGCAGGATTTGGAAATATACTGATTAACGATTCGCTTGTTTCTCCGGCTTTCAGTGGGAGCGTAGTGGCATTAAAAGTTTCACTCCAATTGCTGAATCCGAAGCCATCGCAAAATGCGCGTACTTTAATGGTGTAATCGGTATTCGGAATTAATCCACTTATTGTTTTTGAATTCAGTGTGGTTTTAGCTTTGAGTGCAGCACCGCCTGTTGGCTTATACCAAACTTGATATCCGGCAGCATTGGGAATTAAATCCCAACTCAATTTAATTTTAGTGGAAGTAACGGCATCTTGTACAATATTTTCAGGTGCGTTTAAATAATCATCGGGTCCGCAGCCCCAGCTTCCGGTTAACATCCTAAATGCATCGGCTTTGCCATATCCCCAAAGGTTGTTTGGTAATGCATCGCCTGTAAATGCATCTTTTCTGGCTTGAGATAATAATGCATCCTTAATTTGACCGGCACTTGCATCCGGATTTTGCTGCAAATAAAGTGCAACAATACCTGCAACCGCAGGTGATGAAAATGAAGTGCCATTATACATGTAATGTTGTCCATCTTCAGAAACATAATTTGCTGCAGATTCTTCGATAAGCCAATTAATCAATGTTGGCGAAGCAGTAGAAAGTATGCGCGCACCGGGAGCACATATATCCGGTTTTATGCGGTCATCGCGGGTTGGTCCGTGACTTGATGTATAAAAAAGCGAGCCAACTATATCAACCAAAGGAGGATAAACATGGTAATAATTAGTCATTGAATCTCTATTAACATAGCTGCCGACTGTAATTACATTATCGCTGCATTGCCAGCTGCTTACAATAGTTTGGTCGGTGTCCGGGCTCTTGTAATTGATGATTTCGGGAAGTGTTGCAGCAGTTGGCAATCCGGTAGTAACGTAATTAGATAAACCTGTTGTTGCCTCTGTGCTCCAAATATCAAAATTGCCTGAACCGGAGGTTGTAAATCGCCAATAATAAGTGCTCACATCGGGTGTGATGGCAAATTCGAGTAAATATTTTCCATCGAGTAATTGAGCAAATATTTTCACTAAACCGCCGCCGGGAATGGTATAGATAACGGAGTCGATAATATCGAAATCGAAATTAAAATCGCTTATAAGATTATACGTTGGTGTAGTACCGATATTTGTCCACGTTGCAGGGTCATCTGCTCCGATAGTAAAATTTACGGAATTAAATGAAGCTGTATCTGCCCATAATTGAAAATAAGCGAGATTGGCATAACTGAGTTTTTTAAACCAAGTAAATTGCGGTGTTGGTGTAACCGTATATCCTAAATGGAATGGCAAATGTCCTGCATTTCCGCCTGCAGCAACTAGTGCTCTACCGTTTTGTTCAGTAATTAAGGCATCAATTACCTGCGCCGTTAAATCAGTTCCATCGTGTGAACCGCCATAGGTGCCCAACGAAGTATTTATTACACAAGGTTTGCCTAATTCATTTGCTTTATTATAAATGTAGGCTATTGCATCGGTTATGGTGGTGTAATAATCGGTTGCAAAATTCATGGAAACGAGTATGAGGTCTGCATTTGGTGCAACGCCTCTGTATGCGTTTGCCGCGTTGCCACTTGATGCAGCTACACCGGTTACACCGGAGCCATGACTATACTCATATTGATTAAAATCGCCACTAGGGCAAGTGCCGTTTGCAATCATGGCACTATCGCATTCAATTCCGTAGGTATAAGGATAGGGTGCAGCGCCATCGGTTAGGTTTTGGTCCCAAACGTATTTAATTCGGGTATTGCCATCGGCATCTTTAAAATCGCCGTGATTGATGTCGAAAGGTGCATCTACCACACCAACAATTACATTTGTTCCGTCGTAACTTTGGTCTAAAGGCCAGTAACCATAGTAGGCAGAGTCTACATTATTGTGTTTTACCATTACATCATTTAGCAGCTGCAGTTTTCCGGAAGGGATATCAATTTGAGTTGCAATTCCGCTTCCATTAAGGGCCTTAATTGCCGGTATCGTTAAATCTGCGGCAACAATGTTACCTGCTTTAAACTTAAATACACCGTTATTAGCTTGAACAAATGATATTATTTGTTGAACATCACCTTGCACAAGTATAGGTAATATGGTGCCTTCAGGGCTTTGGTTGATTGCATGATAGGCAGCCAAAGTTATGCTACTTTTATTCGTGCGATTTTGTCCGTAAATAACGGTGCAGTAGCACATCGTCAATAATAATAGAAGCTTAATACGCATGTTGTTGATTATTGATTTTTACAGTCCTAAAATTACACTTAATTTAGCAACCTTATAAACGAATTGGGATGCATATAGTTTTGCAGGTTGTATTTGCGTTAGTTTTTGGAGTTTCAGCTTGGCTGGCTTTCAAGAAATTCGCAGCAATAAGGAGTAATATTATGTTGGGTAGGGCAGAACATTTGTCGGATCAGCCCGGCAGACGTTGGAAGCATATGGCATTATTTGCTTTAGGGCAGAAGAAAATGTTCAAAAAGCCTATTCCTGCCGTGCTACACCTATTTATTTATGTGAGTTTTGTGATAGTGAATGTTGAGATGCTGGAAATTGTAATCGATGGAGTTACAGGTCATCATCGCTTTTTCGCTCCTTATTTGGGTGGATTTTATACATTTATTATCAGTGTAATTGAATTGCTTGCGGTATTAGCACTCTTAGCAACGTTTGCATTTTTATGGCGCAGAAATGTGATGAAATTAAAACGGTTAAATCAACCTGAATTAAAAGGATGGCCATTTAAAGACGCCAATTTTATTTTGTTGATGGAAATTATTTTAGTGTGTGCCATTTTAACTATGAATGCCACCGATTTCAGGTTGCAACAGTTGGGTGCTGCACATTATCCTCAAACCGGTAATTTATTAATTGCTCAATACACAAGCAATTTATTTATGGGGATGAGCACTGATGCTTTAATTATAATTGAACGCACAGCATGGTGGCTGCATATTATCGGTATCTTATTCTTTTTAAATTATATACCTTATTCGAAACACTTGCATATTATTTTAGCTTTTCCAAATTCTTATTATGTGCGATTTATGGAAAACGGAAAAATGGAAAATATGCCGGTTATAATGAACGAGGTGAAAACAATGCTGGACCCGTCTGCAGTGGTTGAACCTATTGCAAATCCCCCTAAATCGTTTGGTGCAAAAGATGTTACCGATTTAACCTGGAAGCATTTAATGGATGCATACGCTTGCACAGAATGCGGCAGATGCACTTCTGCTTGTCCGGCAAATATTACAGGCAAACAATTGTCGCCACGCAAAATTATGATGGACACGCGCGATAGGCTCGAAGAAGTTGGTCATAATATTAAAACTAAAGGTGCTGATTTTAATGATAATAAATCGTTGTTGGGCGACTATATCAGTATTGAAGAAATAAGAGCATGCACAACATGTAATGCATGTGTTGAGGAGTGTCCTGTAAATATTAGTCCGCTCAGCATTATTCTCGAATTGCGCAGATATGCCATTATGGAGCAAAGTGATGCGCCTCAAGAATGGAATTTGATGTTTAATAATATGGAAAATAATCAAGCACCTTGGCAATTTAATCCTGCCGATAGATTGAAGTGGGTTGATGAGATAAATTAAGGTGTTAAATATTTAATTGAATAAAATGACTGAAAATTTAAAATCGGTTCCTGTAATGTCGGAGTTGTTTGCCAATGGCGAATCTCCTGAAGTTTTATTTTGGGTTGGATGTGCAGGTTCATTTGATGATAGGGCTAAGAAAATAACCGGTGCTTTCATAAAAATATTGAACAGTATTAATATTCGCTTTGCAGTTTTGGGCACAGAAGAAGGTTGTTCAGGTGACCCTGCGCGCAGAGCCGGTAACGAATTTTTATTTCAAATGCTAGCTGCAAATAATATTGCTGTGATGAATGGCTACGGGATTAAAAAAATTGTAACAACTTGTCCGCACTGTTTTAATATTTTAAAAAATGAATATCCTGAATTAGGTGGAAATTATGAAGTGATGCATCATACTTCATTTTTGCAAAAACTAATTGACGAAGGTAGATTAAGTGTTGAAGGCGGCAGTTTTAAAGGCAAAAAAATTACTTATCATGATTCTTGTTATTTAGGTCGTGCCAATCAAATTTACGAGGCACCAAGAGCAGTATTGGAAAAATTGGATGGCGAATTGGCTGAAATGAAAAGCTGTAAATCTCGCGGACTATGCTGTGGTGCCGGTGGCGCTCAAATGTGGAAGGAAGCAGAACATGGTGCAAAAGAAATAAATATTGAAAGAACCGAACAAGCATTGGAGTTGAAACCTGATATCATAGCAAGTGCTTGTCCTTTTTGTAATACCATGATGACTGATGGTGTAAAAAGCAAAAATAAAGAAGATGAAGTAAAAGTATTTGATGTTGCCGAATTGATTGCTATGGCAAATCATCTTGTCTGACTTTCTGATTTCCTTTTGAAATTTTAACATTTCATTTTAAATAATAACATCCGTTATTCACGGGTATAATTTAATTAATACTAATTTTGTTTATGCAAAATACTGCAAACTTTTCACCTGCTGCCAAGGTTTGGGTTTATCAATCTTCACGTCCATTCACGCGAGAAGAAATTGAGTTACTGAATACTAAATTAGCATCATTTGCCGTTCAATGGACTGCTCACAATAAACAACTTAATGCTATGGGTGAAGTTTATGAAGATCGTTTTGTTGTTTTAATGGTTGATGAAACACATACCTCCGCGAGCGGATGTTCAATTGATACTTCGGTGCATTTTATAAAAGAAGTAGAAAATCATTTCGGGGTGTCCATGTTTGATAGAACCATTGTAAATTTTCAATCACCATCCGGTATTCAAACAATTGCATTAAATGAATTGCAAGATAAATTTAAATTGGGCTTAGTAACACGTCAAACAATTGTTTATGATCCATTGGTAAACACCAAAATGGCATTAGATTCATCCTTCAAAGCGCCATTAGGAAATACCTGGATGCATAACTTCATCTAAATGCAACATAGCTTTTACTTTTATAATAACGCATATGAAAACTCCTATTCTAATTTTATTGTGTACATGTTTTTCCTTTAACATGTTCAGCCAGTCCGAAGATTCGCTTAATTCGAATTATATAAATGTTTACCTTGACGGCGTTTACAATTTTGAGGAGTATATCAAAGTAGAGATCCCCTATGTAAATTATATGCGCAACAGATTTACAGCTGATGTTCATTTAATGGTGGCCTCGCAAACTACCGGAAGTGGCGGAAGGGATTACACGTTGTTTTTCTTAGGACAAAACGAATTTGCAGGGAAAAATGATACATTACATTTCTTTGATAACATAAATAACACCGAAGACGAATCCAGAAAAGGTTTAGTGTTATATATGAAATTGGGGTTGATGCCATATATCGCTAAAAAATCAATTGATATTCCGGTAACCATAACTTCAAATGTTGTGGCAACAAGTGTAGAAAAGCAAGTGGATGATAAATGGAATGGTTGGGTGTACGGCGTTAGTTCTTACGTAAATATCAGCTTGAATTCTAATTACAAGTCTTATAACCTTAACGGAAACCTTAATGCAAATAAAATAACAGAAGAGTGGAAGTTAGGTTTCAATTTAGGCACTTACATTAATACCGAAACATTTGATTTTGGCGATGGAGAAACATTTGAAAGTATTAACAACGGTAGTTATTCTTCTGCTGTTATTGTTAATAGTTTAAACGACCATTGGTCAATTGGTGGCGAAGCAAATTTTAATGCCAGCACTTACAGTAATTATGATGCGCAAATTAGTGTTTCGCCTGCAATTGAGTATAATATTTTTCCATATACCAGTTCCACCACTAAATTACTCACTTTTTTTTATAAAGTTGGCCCGGAATATATGGATTATACCGATACAACAATTTTTGGAAAAACAACTGAATTATTGGTTCGCGAAAGGCTTGACATCAGTCTATCATTACAACAAAAATGGGGTTCCATTTCATTAGGTATAAATGGTTCAAATTATTTCCACGATCTGTCAAAAAACAGTGCCGGTTGTTTCACGTCAATAGAGTGGAGCATTGTTGAGGGGCTTACCCTTAATGGATACTTTAACGTTGATTTTATTAATGACCAATTAAACTTACCTCTTGGTGAGTTATCAGATGAAGAAGTTTTGCTGCAGCTAACAGAGCGACAAACAGACTATAGTTTCTTTACTTTTTTTGGTTTAAATTACACCTTTGGAAGTATTTATAATAATGTTGTAAATCCTAGATTTGATGGCGGGAATTCATATTATTTCAACAATTAAGCTTAATTAATAAAACATATTTAACTCGTCATAGTTACTTTATTAAATGCTGTTTAATTAACAGGCCCCACAAAAACTTATCGCATTACCTCAAATGTTGCCGTTTCAAATCCATCTTCAAATTTTAGCTGAATAAAATAAAATCCGGTTGGAAGTTTTGATATATCTAATTGATATTGATTGAGTGCTGAATTAGTTGATTTATTTTGCATTAATTCTCCAACACTATTTATTATTGCAATATCGCAAATACCCGACAAGTTTTGACTAGAAATATAAATAGTTGAAGAGCTTGGATTTGGATATACTATTAGCTCCTTCAAAGGTGTGTTTTTTCTAAAAATCAATTCATCTATTACTACGATTCTGCTAAATTGAACCGAACACTTATTTCCATAATTTAAAGTTGCTTTAATTACATAACTGCCTGCTGCAGTATAAGTGTGCAAGCCCGGAGCAAATGAAGTTGTGGTATAACCATCGCCAAAATCCCAATCGATACTTGTCACATCCCCGGTGGTAATAATATCTGTTATACTAACCGTATGGTCAATCACAGGTGCAGTAAATGTAATTTCAGGTTCGTTTTCCGGGTTTATGTAAAATTGTTTTAACTTAAATGCGCGCGTTTTTCCTGTTGCATTTTCTATAACCTTTACATAAAATATAATTTGATTTGCTGCTTCAAAAGTGGCCGCCGGAACAGTGTTCATATTGAATATGTAATACACGCCGGTGACCGCAGCTGCGGTAAGATTATTTGTCCATTGTATTGAATAGTTAATCAATGAATCGGTCGGAATAGATGTACCTGAATCATCAATTAATAGTGCACGCATATTTATGGTCTCATCGTTACTTAGCAGACATGGTAAATCGTCGTTGTAAATATTTACTGTATAGGGATTGGTGTTATATAAATTACCATCAGGAAAAAATTCGCTTAAATACTCAATCATTGGTGCATAATCAGGGTCATAAGCAAGATTATTCCACTCGTATGGGTCTGTTTGCCTGTCAGAACCGATGTCATATAATTCTTCATCATAATTTGCGGATGTTTCATCGCATGCGCCGGCTCCGTCATTATTATTATATTGATAACGGATATAATGAAACCTTTCGTTGCGCACTGAAATATGCGGAAAACAAGCACCCATTCCTGCATTTTTTTTATATGTGGAAACTGCAACATTTGAACTCATGGCATCAGGATTATCTAGTAAAGAAATAAAACTATGACCATCTAAATAATTGGTGCCATCTGTTTTCATCGGGTAATTTACGCCGGCCATGTCGCAAATAGTGGGATAAATATCCAACAGCGAAACTACTCTGTTGCTTATAACATTTTCAGCATGTCCGGGATATTTAATAATTAGAGGAACTCTAATATCTGTTTCCCATAATCCCCATTTTGTCCAATGCCTTTTTTCTCCAAGTGAATAACCATTGTCGCTCGTAAAAATAATAATTGTGTTTGACGCAAGTTCAGGATGTTCGTTAATGGCATCTAACACTTTTCCAACCATGGCATCCATAAAATTTACTGCAGCAATATAGGAGGAAACATAATTAGCTCTAATCGTTTCTTGTACAATGGCATTGCGTTCTGCTTCTGATAAATCAGCATTAATTTCAGGTAGTTCAGCTAATCCATATGTATAATCGTTAATTTGATTGTATACATCTCCCACGTTTGCGCAGCTTTGTGCCAGTCCTTCTTCAGGTAATTGATAAAAATCGTTAAACATAGGGTCAGGTTGAGGCGGCATAACTAAGCCATTAAAAGGGAATGATTCAACCGGCGAATTATAAATGACTTTAAATGTATCTGTGAATAAATCATTCAAAAAATAATCGGGGAAATATTTTTCTGGAATATACCTGTCAGCATGTGGTTTATGCAAACCCAAGGTTAAGAAAAATGGTCTGTCGCATGTATTTACAGTGCCATTGGCATATTGATGAATAAACGATGCGGCTGAGTCTGCTGCAATAAAATCATCCATTTGTGATTCTAGGGAATCGGGAATCATTCCAAAATCAAATGTATTGCCAAAAGCATAACTTTCCAGCGCTAAATTAAATGGAACTCCTGTATTAATATTCAACATTCTGCTCCATGATTTTTCGCGGACACATGTAGTTGAAAATTTATCGTAGTCATTTTCCGCCGGACTGTGAAATACTTTATCTATTGCATATGTGAAATAAATACCTGAGTCTTTAAGCATTTGAGGCAGGGTGTAAACTTCTTCATTATTTTGTTCGGGTGTGAAATTATTACGGAACACGTTATCATAATCTTCATTATTAAACACCTTTGTATAATTCGGGTCTTTTCCACTTAGCATGCTCGTGCGAGATGGAGCACAGCCGGGAGAATTGCAAAATGCATTATAGAATGTTACACCGCTCAAGGCTAAGCTATCGATGTTTGGTGTTTCCACTTGGGGATGACCACCAAGTACACCGATGTAATCATTTAAATCATCTGCAACGATTACAATAAAATTTGGTTGCTGAGCCTTTACTGTAAAATGCAGCATTACGAATATAAAAAGTGTTGATAATTTATGCATGTTATTGGGTTGTGTAATGTAAAAATACACGATGGATAAAACGCATAAAGCTCAACTTAGTGAAATGCCTGATTTATGATGTGAAACCTCAATTTGACTTAGTAAAGTAAGTTTACACTTGTTAATTTTTACCTATAAAAGCAAAATGCATTCCTCTCGGAATGCATTAGCAAAGTATTTTTATTGTATTATATGTATCATAAATTAACTCAAGAGCCCTTCATTATTTTTGCAGTAATGGTATTGCCGTTATCATCTATTACAACAATAAAATAAATGCCGTCGTTAACAGTTTCACCATCGGCTTTTTTGCTATTCCAAGTGATGGCATTATTAACGGGTTGTAAAGTAGCAACGGATTGTCCAATGGCATTAAATATTTCAATGGATTCAGGATGAATAGATTCATCTACAATTAAAGTGATATAGGTGGTGAACGGGTTCGGACCAATTGTTAAGCCATCGGGTATGACATTATTGATGGCAGTTGGACAGGGTATTGTAAATACTATTCCGGGTGAACCGTAAAGGCAACCTGCAACCCATGAATCAGCATCATTAGGATTGCCGGGTTCGTCAACTAATTCGAGTGTAAAGCCGCTGCCATCGGCATCTATTGGCCATGGCAATGCATCTTTATAGCGAACACTGTATTTTATTTTGCCACTGGGTAAATACAATCTTACGGCATCACCGCCATTTGAAAAGCTAAAAGGTGGTTCCCCGACTACATTGGTGACAGAAGGAAATTTAACCGTAAATGATTCAAGGCTGTCAGCAACTACAAGTCGCTCACCGGAACTTAAAACGCTTCCATTTGGTAATACAAAAATGTTATTGGTTTTGCCATCTCGCAAAATCCAACCACTTATATCAACAGTGCTTGCACTTCTATTTAAAATTTCAATCCAATCGCCGGGATTGTATGCCAATAATGAGTTATAATTTATTTCACTTACAACGACATCGTAATTGCATTCTGCATAATCAGTTCCCGGTGTGCCCAAAACACAACCGGCTTTCCAGTTAGCGGCATTGTTTTCTGCTGCTTCTTCATCTATTATCTGCAGCGTTGGACCATAACCGTCGGCACCTTTTGGCCATGGTATAGAATCTATATAATCTATTTGTCGAATTATGGTTCCGGAGCTATTTTCGAGCTTAACACTTCCAAATGTATTGTCGAAGCCAAACAAGAATTCGCCTATATAATTTGTTACTGTGCTATGCACCATCAAGAATGTATCAATATCTTCAACCAAAACAACATATTCATTCGGGTCAAGCACGGTACCTGCAGGAATTGTAAACGAATTGAATGGTGTTTCATCTTTTAACTTCCAGTTTGAAATATCAACGGCACTGCCACCATAGTTGTGTAATTCAACCCAATCGTTTGAGCCATTATAGGCATCGGAATTGTAATTTATTTCAGTCACAGCAACACTAGGCCCGCCGGTAATATCATAATTGGCAGCATTATAAGCTGAGCGGTTTTGTGAAACTATTCCTGTTTGCTGGGCTGCTAAAAGGAGCGTGGAGCAGCTTAAAAATGCAATAAGTAGCGCTTTTTTCATGTATATATTACTTTCGGCTGTAAATTAAGGCAATGTTAACCGTATATTAAAATCATTTATCCGACAAATTGTGTCTATATCCA
>JANMLV010000115.1:0-48199 GCA_031372705.1 Bacteroidota bacterium
AAAGAATTACAAGATATTATCGCAATTCTTGGTTTGGAAGAGCTTAGTGAAGATGATAGATTAGTTGTAAGCCGCGCTCGTCGTGTTCAACGTTTCTTATCTCAACCGTTCCACGTTGCCGAACAATTTACAGGGTTAAAAGGTGTATTAGTGCCTATCGAAGAAACTATTCGCGGATTTAATATGATTATGGATGGCGAAGTAGATGAATATCCTGAAGCTGCATTCAACCTTGTTGGTTCAATTGATGACGCAATTGAAAAAGGTAAAAAATTAATAGCTGACGCTAAGAAATAATCATTAAAACAATCCTTTAACTAAACAATATTATGTTACTCGAAATACTTTCACCGGAAAAGAAAATATTCAGCGGAGAAGCTGTAGGTGTCCAAATGCCGGGCGTTACAGGCTCTTTCGAAGTGTTAAACAACCATGCACCAATGATTGCCGCTTTGGCAACCGGTAAAATGCGCGTTAACACCGGAAAAGAAAATGTTATCTATAACATTAAAGGCGGGTTCGTTGAAGTGCTCAACAACAATGTTAGTGTGTTGGTTGAAGGTGTTGAAAAAGCATAATCTTATAATCTTTTTATAAAAGCCCGACTTATAGTCGGGTTTTTTTTTGCCCTTCCATAACCTGCAGTCATGCTGCGCAAGAAATATTGATTAAGATGTGGTAATCGCGAATAGAAAATCTCCCAAAAAATCAATAGGAAAGTCAATTGCTCATGCTTGCAATATTTATCGTAATATATTGAATATCAGGTATTTGTAAGTGAAATTGATAGCTCGATTCCTAATTTTCCTCCATTTTTTCATCCGTTTAGTTTTTTTGCTCAAAATATCTTTGAACCCTAAACTAAAAGCAATGAAACTACTTAAACTTACAATCGCATTGGTAACATTCAATATTTGCCATTTGCATGCTCAGGAAACTTTTTGGGCAACCAATTTTTCAGAAGCGGAATTATATACTACCGCAATTGATAATACCGGGAATATTTTTTGTGGTGGCATTTTCTACAACACCATTAACATTGGCGGACTTTCCTTAACAAACGGAACCGGCGATACAGAGGGTTGGATTGCAAAATTTAATACAGCAGGCGAAGTGCTATGGCTCGAATTGGTTTATGCTACTGATTATCTGCTAGTTATTGATGCAGAAGCTGATAATGTCGGCAATCTATTAATTTGTGGTGTTTTTATCGGCAAAGCCTGGATTGGCGATTTTGAATTCGGCAACGAAGCAGATGTGCTAGCTCATGGATTTGTTGCAAAATACAATACTAATGGCGAATGTATTGCTGCATATACATCTGACCCTTCACAGGAGTTGGGATTTTATGCTTTAAGTCTTGATAATGATAATCAAGTGTTTTTAGCCGGAGCAAGCAATGGTTATTTCGAATTTGGTGTTTCTGCAGTTAGCGGTTTTGGAGATTCTGATGCAATTTATGGAAAAATGGATGCGAATTTAAATCCCCTGTGGATGAAATCAATCGGAAATGTAGGATTTGATGCTGCCAATGAAATAACTGTGGATAGCAATGGCGATTTATACATAGCGGGAAATCATGAAAATATTTTTGAATTTGATGGTTTTCTGTTCGATAATTATGGTTCAACCGACAATTTTATTGTGAAGACAGATAATAATGGATTTATCGAATGGGTGCATACAATGGGTGGAGATGGCAGTGATACTCAATTATTTACCGATTTGGTTACTGACAGCGAAAACAATGTGTATTTCGCAGCTTCAATGGGTGAATCATTCAGCTATACAGGTGGCACAATTAATTCATATGGACTTACCGATATGGTAGTATTAAAATTAGATAACGAAACCGGAAACTTACAATGGATAATTCACGGTGGTGGTGAATCTTATGATATGATGAATAAAATGATTAAAGGCAATAATAATAATATTTATGTATGCGGATATTTTTATGGTGCTGCTGAAATTCAAGGATTGCAATTGTATGCCGAAACTGAAGCCGATGGATTTTATGCTGAAATATCTGAAGGAGGAACAGTTAATTTAGTTGCACAAACCGATGGCGACAATGTTGAATCTTTACAATCAATTATGATTGATAATTATAATAATTTAGTATTGTGTGGATTATTTAACGGGACAATCAGCTTTGAAGGAATTGATCCATTAACGGCAGTATCTGACGAAATCGATATTTTCCTGGCAAAAATAACTACAACATATACCGTTCCGGAAGTATCTGTTAATAATCTTAATTCAATTAGTAATGTTAATCTTTATCCGAATCCTGCAATGCAAATAGTTAATGTGGCATTCAATCAGTATGCTGAAATTACAAATTATAAAATTGTAAACATGAATGGGTTAGCATGTTTGGAAGGCAGCACAATACAAGGTGAAATAACGACAATTGATATCTCACATTTAATATCCGGTAATTATTGTATCATAGGATTAAACGATAAAGGAAAACTTATCACACTATCGAGTTTTATTATGCTTTAATAGTTTAAAAATGCCGACATGTAATTTATTGCCGGCATTTTTTCAAATTATTTAAGTTGCAGTTTATAAATTAACAACAGCCCTACTTACAGATAATCCACCGAAAATTCCAAAGCCATTGTTAATGTTAGAATATACTATTACAGGTTCGCCAAATGGGTTGTCACCTGTATTGGCTTGTATCTGTGCCGTTGTTCTGTATTGATATACTGATTCTGCAACATGTGTTAAAGTAAATTCAAAACGCGGGTCATCAAAAAACTCGCCGGAGATAGCATAAAGATTAACTACAATCGATTTTTGTTGACCATCAAATGTTACATCGCTAAACAAAACTTCGTCGCAAAGTGTGGTGCTGCCATCTTCATTTTCATTTCCAAAATTAAAATCATTGTTAACAGTAAACGTTGGATCGTTAGTAGAAAAGCATGCAAACGATTCACTGTAAGCATCTTTGTAATCGACTTGAAGTGTATAAAAATCGGCGCCAATCGGGTCTGTAAAAGTAAATTTTATTGAAAAATAAGGAATTAGCGAATCAATAATAATTGGATTGCCATCAGGATCAATTGCACTATAGGAAACATTAATTAATACGGTGTCTATTATGGCAATTTCATCAATAGTTACACTACTTGGAATAGTTGTTGATGCCGTTACAGTTTCTCTGCCCGGAGCACTTACGGTAATATCAAAAACATCGTTAGGTGATGCATTTAAAATGGCATCACTGATGGAATAAATACCGTCTATATCATGATTATAAGTTCCGGCTAATTCGCCATTCTTATTTATTTGTATTGTAGCATCCGTTACGCGAACGCTTTCAAAGCCAACTGCAAGAGGGTCTAAACTCAAAGCAATAATAGCAATATTATTTGTATCGGGTTGAATAAATGCATTAAGCACTAATTTATTGGGCACGGTTTCCACTTCAAAATAAACTGTTTTTTCACAGGCTGTTACAAATAGAATCGTAAACAGGACTAATAGATATTTGATTTTTCTCATTTTTTATATGTTAGTATCACAAAATATTATTTCAACAATCATTACCATTTAAATTCATATGAAATGGAAGGTATAATTGGAAATAAACTTACTTGTCGATAATTATTAGTATTGGTTTCGTAATCGTATGTCTGATAAATAAAGAATGGATTTTGTCTGCTATAGGCATTATATACACCTATGTTCCAAGTACGGGACCATTCGCCTTTGTCTTTCGAAAATGCAATATTTGCATCTAATCTATGGTAAGGATCCATTCTATATCCGTTGCGGCCTTCATATGCGTAAATTGCCTCGTTAAATAATCCTTCATATTTTGCAATAGGCAAACTAATCGGCTGCCCGGATGTATACACCCACGTGCCCGAAATTTCAATATGGTCGTTTATTTTATAAATGGCAGCAACTTCAAAATCATGACGCCTGTCGTATTTGTATGGAAATATCTCGCCTAAATTTATATTAGGAAATTGTCTGTTACTCCATGACAGTGTGTACCCAATCCAACCGGTTAATTTTCCAGCTTTCTTTTGAATAAATAGTTCACCACCATAAGCCCATCCTTCTCCTTGCTCTACTTTTTCTTCCCATCCTTCCAAACCTGAAAATAAATAATTGGCGCCATCTTTATATTCAATAATATTATTTGTTTTTTTGTAGTATCCCTCAACGCTGAATTCATATTTTTTATTTAATGAATAGGCAACTCCAATTGCGGGTTGAATGGCATTTTGTGGTGGAATGCTATCGGTTGCAGGTACCCATAAATCAGTAGGCAACCCGATGCCACTGTTGGTTAATAGGTGAATGAATTGTGTCATGGTGCTGAATGACGCCTTAATTGACACGTTCGAATTAACTAAATATCGCGTGCTGATTCTAGGTTGTAACGATTTATAAAAAACATCATCAACAAAAAAGCCACTTGCATGTAATCCGATATTTACTTTAAATACTTTATTTATTTCCCAATCATCTTCAACATATAAATCTAGTTCTGTGGCATAAATACTTGATGAACCAAATTCAAAATCCGGAATGGCGTCATCTAAGTTTTCAGTAATAAATTGCGTGGCACCCGGTTCAAATGTGTGGTAAGTAATACCGGCTCCAAATTTTAAATAATGTTTTGGATTAGGAACATAATCGATATCGTATTTTAAACTCCAATCATAAATACCTGAAAAATAATCGAACCCAAGGTATGTGTCAGGGCTATTATCGTTCTCCTCTGTTACATTGCTGTAAATATCAAATTTGTAGTCGGTAAAAGTTGCAGTCAGGTTGCTAAATACTTTATTCGAAAACATATGATTCCATCTGGCAACTGCCGTTGCATTTCCCCAATACAAACCGTTGTCTTCTTTGCGATATGTATCCTCATCATATTGATAGTCGTAATTGAAGTAGGCTTTGTCGCGACCAAAATATCCACTTATATACAAACGGTCTTTTTCAGAAAATTTATGATTTATTTTGGCATTTAAATCATAAAAGTAGTAACCTGAAACGCCTTCATTATCTTGGGCATTTAAAATTGGTCTCGTTATTAAATCAATATATGTTCTGCGACCGGAAATCATAAATGAAGTTTTATCTTTAACAATTGGTCCTTCAAATGTTAATCGCGATGCTATCACTCCAATTGAGCCTTCACCATGAAAGGTTTGCATATTACCTTCCTTCATCCTGATATCAATAACGCTTGAAAGTCGGCCGCCGTATCGCGCAGGAAATCCACCCTTAATTAACGTAACTTTATTAATGGCATCTGAATTAAACACACTGAAAAAGCCAAACAAATGCGATGCATTGTAAACCGGTACACCATCCAGCAAAATTAAATTTTGGTCGGGTGAGCCGCCGCGCACAAATAATCCGCTGCTTCCTTCTGAACCACCCGATACGCCGGGCAATAATTGCAAAGCCTTTAATACATCAACTTCTCCTAAAAATGCAGGTAGTGATTTTATTTGCTCAATAGGAATTTCCATAGTGCTCATTTGTGTGCGTTCCTGAAATTGCTCATCATTACCTTCACCGGTTACAACAACTTCTTCCAGGAGTTCAGATGGTATTAACGCCACATTAATTACAGTATCCCGCTGTAATTTAAAAGCGTATTTAACTTGGTTATATCCAACGTACGAATAATTAATTACAACACTATCGGCAGGTAAGGTTAAGCTGTAAAAACCATAATCATTGCTGATAGTGCCTTTAAAATCTTTAGAATTATAAACTGTGGCATTTATTAACTTCTCCGACGAACCGGCTTCACTAATATATCCGCTAATGGTAAATTGTTGTGCACCGGCATCTAAAATCAAAGCCCCAATTGCAATTAAAAACGTGAGAGCCTTGGTTAATTTATTTAATTTCATAATGTGAAAATAGGTATTTGCCTGACCATAAATAGCATATGGTTTATCGATTATTAATTTTTTACAGTAATACGACAAAAAAATAATACCGGAATTTAACCGGTATTATTGTCATTTAAAGATTTAAATATTCGTCGTTATAATCATCCAATATATCGCGAAGGTTGCATTCTAATTGTTTTAATGCATCAATCAGCATAACATCATCCGGAGGAAATGGCAGTGGTTTACCACCAATTTTCGCTTTTGAAACGGCACTTAATGCCTCATAATAACCGGTTGCAACCGCATAATAATTTTGAAAAACAGCATCACTTCGCACCGGAACCGATTTAACAATGCGGCCCGATTTATCGATATACAACACTTCACCGCTCACCGTTGCAATTTTTTCTTGCCAAGTCTCGGTAACAAAAGCAGTAACTGTTTTATAATCAGGAACCTTTACCGGATTGCCCAAACTGTCTTTAACTATGTTGCCTGCGTTGTCGTAAACAAATTCATAACCATCAATTATTTCTTTAGACTCCTCATAGTGATTGGTCGTTACTTTTTCTTGATAAGCCTCTATCTTACGTATATTCAACTGAATGGTATATTCAACCTGATTGGCTGGGTAGGCGTTGTGCATGGTATACCATTGCCCACTGCGATTTATAACAGAAATGTCTTCCATTGCCTGAGTAACATCGTAATTTAAACTGCTATTGGAAGCATTCTTCAATACGAATATTACGTCGTTGGTTCCGGTCTTTTTGGCATTTTGTATCAAATCGTCAACATCTTTGTATTCGTTGTAATAGTTCAATATCTTTTGGAACTCATAGTATGCTTCTCTAGCCTTATATACATCGCCGGTTGAAAGTTTTAAGCTGGCATCTGCATACCAGTAGGCCGCTGCATTTTTTTTGGCTGTGTTTAAGCCATCAACGGCATTCACAAATTTAAACTCGGCATCACGCTCTTCGGTACCTAAATATAACGGCATAAGCGGCTTAATCTTCTCTTGACGATTGTAGATGGAACTGTAAATCATATAGATTTCTTCCCATCGGTCAGGCCGACCCTCTGTATTTAAAGCTTTTATAGTTTCGAGTTCGGCGTCGTTAGCACGCAAGAAGGCTTGCTCTAGAATAACAATATACTCGGCTTTATCAGGATTGTCTATCAGTTTTTTTACGCAGATGTCTATGGCTTCATCATAATCGCCTTTGCGAAATTCTTTTTCGGCAACTTTACATCCGGAACTGATAACTAAAAATAAAATTGAAGCGTAAATGGTTTTTCTCATAATTTCTCCTCTTTGCACAATAATAAATACAAAACTGTGCCATGGTTTAAAGTAATTCGGGTCAAAAATGTTACAACCTTGTGAATAAATCTTTATTTTAATTTAGAATGCGTCTAAACTAGTGAGGTAAATTCGTTGAAACCTTTGCCGGCGTTGATTTTTAAAAAGGTTGCATTTAGTGAAATTTTTTTTAAAATATTTGTTAAAGTTTTCGTGTTTGATGTTTAGTTTTGCACGGGTTTAAAAAACCTTATCATACTTTAACCTATAAACTCAAGGATAGTGCAGAATAAGACGTCGAAGACCATCACACGCCTCCTAACCATTATAACATTTTTTGTATTGTTATTTTCTGCAAACAACGTATTTGCAGGCGAAGCGGAAGGCAAAGCACTCTATCAATCCAAGTGTCAACGTTGTCACCTCGTTGATAAAAAAATGACAGGCCCGGCATTGCAAAATGTGCGCACCCGTTGGAGCGATAGTACAAATCTGTATAGCTGGATTAAAAACTCTCAGGCGTTCTTAGGAACAGGAGATGCTTACGCCAATGCATTATACAAAGAGTATAACAGCATCATGCCCGCGTTTCCTGAATTAAAAGATGCAGATATTGCTGACATTTTAGTTTACATCGATGCTGAGGCAGCAAGAAAATTAGCAGCAAATAATACACCTTTAGGCGGTCCGGTTGCAACAGAAGCGAAAAAAGATAACTCTACTTTATATTGGATATTGATTGTTGCCTTATTGTTTATTGCAGTAATCTTAGCTCGTTCGGTTAAATACTTAGATGGATTGGTTCGTCAGAAATTCGATGACCCTGCTCCTGATACAACTCCTTTTTGGAAAAAACGCAAGTATCGCCCGGTAGTAGGATTGTTAGCATTGGTATTCCTTTCTTTATTAAGTATGGCAATGTGGAATAGCGCAACATCACTTGGTCGTCAGCAAGGTTACGCTCCTGACCAGCCGATTGCATTTTCACATAAAGTACACGCCGGAATCAATAAAATCGACTGTAAATATTGTCACGTTGGTGCAGAACGCGGAAAAGCTGCCGTAATTCCTTCATTAAGTGTTTGTATGAACTGTCACTATAATATTCAAGGTGTTACAGGAACAGATCCAAACTATCCAAAAGCTATTTACGATAAAGAAATTGCTAAAATTTACAGCTATATCGGTTTCAACAAAGAAACTTTAAAGTACGAAAATGAACCTAAGCCTATCGAATGGGTGAAGATTCACAACTTGCCTGATCACGTGTATTTCAATCACTCTCAGCACGTTAAAGTGGCCGGCTTAGAATGCCAAACATGCCACGGTCAAGTTCAAGAAATGGATGTAGTTCAACAAATGGAAAACCTTTCAATGGGTTGGTGTGTGAATTGCCACAGAAATACAAACGTAAACTTTACAACTAACGAGTTTTATAAACCATACGAAGTGTTGCATGAAAAATTGAAAAATGGTGAAATGCAGTCTGTAAAGGCTGAAGACATCGGTGCAACAGAATGTCAAAAATGTCACTATTAATTTAACGCAAGCATCACTTAAAATTCTAACCATAACCAAATGGCAGAAAAAAAATACTGGAAAGGCCTCGAAGAATTAAATCAGGCACCGGAATCAGCTCAACTTACTCAATTAGAGTTTGGTGAAGAAGTACCCGTGGAATTTTTTGACAGCAGCAACGACAGCACGCAGTCAACACGCCGCGATTTTCTAAAAGTAATGGGATTTAGCCTTACTGCAGCAACAGTTGCAGCAGGATGCGAAATACCTGTGAAAAAAGTAGCTCCCTACATATTTAAACCTGAAGATGTAATTCCCGGTATTGCTACTTGGTATGCTTCTTCTTATATAAATGGTGGCGACTACTGCAGTATTCTTGTTAAAACACGTGAAGGTCGCCCGATTAAAATTGAAGGTAACACCGATTCAAAGGTTACTAAAGGCGGAACATCTGCGCGCGTTCAAGCAAGTGTGCTTAGTTTATACGATACAAGCCGCTTACGCAGCCCTATGGTAAAAGGTAAGCGTGGTTTTGATAATGTATCATGGGATGAAGTAGATAAGGCAGTAGCCGGCAAATTAGCAGCAAATCCAAATGCTAATATTCGCATACTTACATCTACAGTATTAAGTCCATCTACTAAAAAAGTATTTGCCGCATTTGCAGCAAAATATCCAAATACTAAAATTGTCAGCTACGATGCGCTTTCTTACAGCGGCATGTTGATGGCAAATATGGCATCAAAAGGAAAATCAGAAATTCCTGATTACGATTTTGCAAAAGCAAAAACTATTGTAAGTATTGATGCCGATTTCTTGGGAACATGGATTTCACCGGTAGAATTCACAAAGGGTTATACTTCAAATCGTAAGGTTTCTAAAGAAAAACCTGACATGAGCAGACACTATCATTTTGAAAGTCGCATGTCGTTAACAGGTTCAAATGCTGATTATAGAGTTGCCGTTATGCCTTCTGAATTAGGCGTAGTTGCACTTAATTTATACGATGCCATTACAGGTAGTAACACTGCCGGCGGCGCTAAACTTAAAGATGAAGCTAAACAAGCTCGTGTTAAAGAAGCTGCTGAATGGTTGAAAAAGAATCGCGGTGCATCACTTGTAGTAAGTGGTTGCAACGATATAAATGTGCAGTTAGTTGTTAATGCTATTAATGATGCATCAGGCAATTATGGCAATACTATTTCTTTCGATAATGCAAGTATGTTGCGCCAAGGTTCTGATAGCAGTGTGAAAACATTGGTGAATGAACTTGCGGGCGGACAAGTAAATATATTAATGGTGTATGATTGTAACCCAGTTTACGATCATCCTATGGGTGCTAAATTAGTTGATGCAATGGCAAAGGCAGATTTGTCTATTTCATTTGCAAGTAGCATGAACGAAACTGCGGAAAGCTGCGGTTACATTTGCCCTGACCACCATTTTCTTGAGTCATGGAATGATGCAGAACCTAAAAAAGGTATGTATTCATTAGCTCAACCAACAATTATGAATCTTTTTGATACGCGTCAAATGCAAGATTCACTACTTACTTGGAGTGGAAGTGCAATTACCTATCACGATTTTATGATTCAAGCTTGGACTACAGGTCCATTAGCAGGAAGCATCGATTCATTAAATGACTTTAATAAGGCACTTCAAATTGGTTTATACCAGCCAACATCGGGCAATAGCATTACAACGGCTGTAGAAGCTGCTGTTACTGCACTTGCGGCTACTACTGAAGTTGCATCTGTAAATACGGACATTTCAGCTGCTGCCGGCGCAATTCTAGGAATGGCGTCTAAAGCACAAGGTTTACAAATTCAATTCTACGAATCAATAGCAATTGGTGACGGTCGTTATGCTGATAACCCTTGGTTACAAGAACTACCGGATCCAGTTTCAAAAATTACATGGGATAACTACCTTAACGTTTCTCCGGCTTATGCTCGTGAAAATAAAATTGAGCATGGCGATATCTTAAAAGTTAGTGTTAACGGAAAAGATGTTATGCTTCCTGCTGCAATTCAACCGGGACAAAATGTTAATTCTGTTTCTGTAGCAGTTGGATATGGTAGAACTGTTGTTGGTAAAGGTGGAGCCGGAATTGGTGTTAACGTTTATCATTTACTTGATGCTTCAGGCGAATGTGTAAATTATATGGCTTCCAATGTTACAATTACCAATACAGGTGAAAATGTAAAATTGGCGCAAACACAAACACATTTCAGTTTAAATGACGGTTTAGGTCAGCGTCGTATTGTAAAAGAAACAACATTAGCTGAATATCAGCATAATGCAAATGCAGGAAATGAAGACCGCGCCGAAGCCTTAGCTTGGAAAGACATTACTTTCTATCCTGATTATTTCGGTAAGAAAAACGGTTTTAACTGGAGCATGGCTATCGACCTCAACTCTTGTGTTGGTTGCGGCGCTTGCGTTATTTCTTGTAATGCAGAAAATAATATTCCTATAGTTGGTAGAGAAGAAGTAATTCGTTCACACGAAATGCATTGGATGCGCATCGACCGATATTATGCGGGTGATGAAGAAAATCCGGAGGTTGTTTATCAGCCTATGCTTTGCCAGCACTGCGAAAACGCACCTTGCGAAAACGTTTGTCCGGTTGGTGCAACTAACCACAGCTCAGAAGGTTTCAACCAAATGGCTTACAACCGTTGCATAGGAACACGCTATTGTGCAAATAACTGTCCTTATAAAGTGCGTCGTTTCAACTGGTTCGATTACGGTGCTTCCGATACTTTCGGTGCAATGAACGACCCTAAAGGAACTGAAGAACGTGGGTTACTAGAAGATCTTACACGTATGGTGCTCAATCCTGATGTTACTGTTCGTTCAAGAGGTGTTATCGAAAAATGCTCATTCTGCGTTCAACGTATTCAGGAAGCAAAACTTACAGCTAAAAAAGGAAATCGCGAATTAAAAGACGGCGAATTCAGAGTTGCTTGTCAAAGTGCATGCCCTGCCGATGCAATTACATTCGGTAACAGCTACGATGAAACAAGTGCAATTGTGCATGAGGCAAAAGATGAACGCACATTTGGTATTTTGGAAGAATTCCATTGGGTGCCATCAGTGTTCTATAAAACAAAAGTTAGAAATAAAGACAAGGCTGATCATAAGAATGAGGAAGCATTGGATATCATGGATTTATATAATTATAAATAATTAAATAATTATGTTCGTATCACCTTTAAGGGAACCATTAATACAGGGTCATAAAACCTACAAGCAAATATCTGATGATATTTGTGCACCGGTAGAGGCCGCTCCAAGCAAGGCATGGATGATTGCTGTTACATTGTCAGGTTTACTGGCATTAACCGGCTTTACAATGATCGGCATCACAATTACCTATGGTATAGGTATGTGGGGTTTGAATAAAACTGTCGGCTGGGCTTGGGATATCACTAACTTCGTTTGGTGGATCGGTATCGGTCACGCCGGAACGTTGATTTCTGCTATCTTGTTACTTTTCCGTCAGAAATGGAGAACAGGTGTAAACCGTTCAGCAGAGGCAATGACTATCTTTGCCGTTATTTGCGCGGGTTTATTTCCTATTATCCACATGGGACGTGTTTGGTTGGCATTTTTCATCTTCCCTTATCCAAATACACGTGGTCCTGTTTGGGTTAACTTTAACTCACCATTGTTATGGGACGTATTTGCGATTTCAACATACTTCACGGTTTCTCTCGTATTTTGGTATACAGGCTTGATTCCGGATTTAGCATTGATTCGCGATAGAACAACTTCAGCTTTTAAGAAAAGAATGTATAATATTTTCAGCTTTGGCTGGAAAGGAACTGCGAAAAACTGGCAACGTTTTGAATCTATTTCCTTGGTGCTTGCCGGTTTATCAACTCCACTCGTATTATCAGTACATACAATTGTATCCTTCGACTTCGCAACATCGGTAATTCCGGGATGGCATACAACCATTTTCCCTCCTTACTTCGTTGCCGGTGCGATTTTTTCGGGATTTGCAATGGTATTAACGCTCATGTTGGTGGTGCGCAAAGTATTTAACTTGCAAGAATATATCACATTGGCGCATATTGAAGCCATGAATAAGGTAATTATTCTTACCGGTTCAATTGTAGGTGTTGCTTATATAACAGAATTATTTACTGCGTGGTATTCTCAAAATCAATACGAACAATATGCGTTTCTCAATAGAAGTACCGGTCCTTACTGGTGGAGCTATTGGGGTATGATGACTTGTAACGTTATTTCTCCTCAATTATTCTGGATTAAGAAATTACGTCGCAACATTGTATTTACATTCTTTATGTCGATTTTCATCAACGTAGGTATGTGGTTCGAACGTTTTGTAATTATCGTTACATCAACACATCGCGATTATATTCCATCAAGCTGGACAATGTATTATCCTACAATTGTAGAGATATTCATTTACTTGGGAACAATTGGATTCTTTATGACCTTGTTCTTGATATTTGCCAAGGTGGCACCTGTAATTGCTGTGGCGGAGGTGAAATCAATTTTGAAAACAGCGGGTGATCAATATACCGGTCCGGACGCTGTGCATCATCATGAAGAACATAAACATTAATTTAATTAAGTTAAATAAGGTTTGCAGATGGCAAATAAGAAAATATTATACGGATTATATGACGACGAAGTCATTTTAATCGATGCAGTAAAAAAAGTGCGTTCAGAAGGATTAAAAATCCACGATTGTTACACGCCATTTCCGGTTCACGGATTGGATGATGCAATGGGTTTACGCATGACCAAACTGCATAGCGCAGGTTTTGTATTCGGCGCAACCGGAACATTAACTGCTCTTACATTTATTTTATGGATTACCACAAACAATTACCCTATTAACTATGGTGGTAAACCATATTTGTCGCTACCGGCATGGATTCCGATTACTTTCGAGTTAACGGTATTATTTGCATCGGTTGGTATGTTTTTAACTTATTTGTATTTAAACAGATTAGCGCCGGGTGTTAAACCTGAAATTATTGACGAAAGAACCACAAGCCATTTATTTGCAATGACTTTTGAAATAGATGAACACACATCTGATAACAAGAAAGAGGAAATCAGAAATGTATTAACGGCAAGTGGTGCAGTGGAAATTCACGAAAAAGAATTTTAATACCATAAATATTAAATGAAAATGGTTGTAACAAAATATTTAAAAGTAGCAGCAGTGTTTTTGGCAATGCCTTTAATTTTTACTGCATGTAAAAAAGCAGGTGGCAATTATACCGGCGATTCATATACTTATGATATGATGTATTCGCGTGCATATGAACCCTATTCACTGATGCCTCAATTAAAAGATAGCATGAGTGCTATAACACCCGTTGTAGGTACTGTTCCTTATATAGGCAATGCCATTGGCGGAATTAAAGGCGACAGCATGAAAATGGCTCTTAATCTCCCTTATAATTTGCCAAATACACCGGAAGGTTATGAAAGAGCAGCATTAGAGGTTAAGAATCCTTTTAGCGTAAGTAATACCAAAGTTGTTGAAGAAGGAAAATATTTCTTTAACATTTACTGCGCTGTTTGTCACGGCGCTGCCGGCGATGGAAAAGGATATATTGTAACCGAAGGAAAATATACAGCAGCACCACCTTCGTATTTTGACCCTGCATATATGATTTTACCGGAAGGAAAAATGTTTCACTCTGTTGCCTACGGTAAAAATGCAATGTCATCATATGCTTATGCATTATCAAAAGAGGAACGTTGGAAAGTAATTACCTATATAAAGTATTTACAAGCAGAGTATGCAGCAAAGGCAAGCGCACCTGCCGATACATTAACGATTAATAAATAAGATTTTATAACGCTTTCGAATTAATACTAAGCAAATAACAAAAGCATGAACGGCTCAAACAAATTCGAATATACTTCAAAACTGAAAAACACTTTTCTCGGTATTTTAATTGCCGGAGTTGTGTTAACAGTATTAGGAATGGTAACCGGAGCATCAATGGATCGCTTCTGGTCAAATTACCTCTTGGATACAATTTTATTCCTGGGCATTTCAGTGCTTGCAGTGTTCTTTTTATCTGCACACCAAATTGCAATGTCAGGATGGCATATTCTTGTTAAAAGAGTACCGGAGGCCATGAGCCAATTCTCGATTTATGGTGCCGGCTTTATGTTGGTTATTATTATCGGACTTTGGGCCGGTTATCACCATTTATATCACCATTGGGATAATGATTTCATTACCCATGAAATGGTGAAAGTGGATGAATTAAATGAGTACGAAGCTCATCTTGCTGAGGAAGGCGGTGCAGAAAGCCACGATAAAGATTATTCACGCGAATGGCAATCGTTCCAATACAACCAAAAAGCTGAACCAACGATGCACCATGGTGATGAACACCAAGTTGAATTGGTTCCAAATGAAAATGGTGAAGTTGCCAATCCTTATTACGATAGATTTATTGACGGTAAAGACGGTTATTTAAATAAACCTTTCTGGACCATCCGTTCATTATTATATCTTGTGCTTTGGTTAAGCGTTGCCATTACTATACGCAAATTATCATTAAAAGAAGATATTGAAGGTACTACGCATTGGTTTATGCGCACTAAGTTCTGGGCTGCCATTTTCCTTATTATTTGGGCCGTTACAAGTTCAACAATGGCTTGGGACTGGGTGATGTCGCTCGACCCACACTGGTATAGCACCCTCTTCGGTTGGTACAATTTCGTATCACTTTGGGTAGCTTGCCTAAGTACTATTATCTTGATTTTAATTTTCCTTAAACGCAAAGGATATCTTGCCGAACTCAATCAAAATCACTTACACGATTTAGGTAAATATGTATTCGGTTTCAGTGTATTCTGGACATATTTATGGTTTAGCCAATTTATGCTTTATTGGTATGGTAACATTCCTGAAGAGACACGTTATTTCCTTGATCGTGCAAGAACAAATTATAGTGTGTTGTTTTATACAAACCTTTTAGTGAATTTCTTGTTTCCTTTCTTGATGCTAATGCGTAGAGATGCTAAGCGAGATTTAAATGCACTAACAATTGTTGCTTCAGTGTTGATTTTATCGCACTGGTTAGATTTCTTCCTCATGATTATGCCACCAACAGTTGGTGAACATTGGGGAATTGGATTCCTAGAAGTTGGTATGTTTATGGCCTTCGCAGGGTTATTCTTATACATCGTTTTTGGTGAGCTCGCAAAAGCATCACTGGTGCCTCAAAAGCATCCATTATATAAAGAAAGTCTTGATCATCACATATAAATTAATACAATGGCTACCGGTTGGTTGATATTTATTGCAATAGTTATGATTGTTGTGGTCTTGTTCCAAGTAACAAGAACCCTTGACCTTGTAGGACAACTGCGAGGAGGAGAACGCACAACAGTGGAAATGACAAAACTCCATGCAATTCTTGGAGTTGTGTTTTTGGTGCTGGGAATGATAGGTTTCTTTTGGTCGTTCGGACATTACAGCGATCGAATGGTTGACCATCACTCGTCAGATAACTCAATAATAATTCATCGCATGTTTGTGGTGACACTTTGGGTGACCGGAATTGTATTTGTAATAACACATATACTGCTATTTGTTTTTGCATATCAATATCGCAATAGACCGGGCAATAAGGCAATTCACTTTGCTCATAGCAATAAACTGGAGTTTATATGGACAATAATTCCAACAATTGTACTTACAGGTTTAGTGGTTTTTGGTTTACAAGCTTGGACAGAAATTATGGGAGCACCTGAAGAAGATGCCATAACTGTTGAAGTTACCGGACAACAATTTTTCTGGACCAGCCGTTACGCAGGAGCTGATGGCAAATTAGGACCGAGAGATAACGATTTAATTTGTCCGGAAAATCCACTTGGTATTGTAACAAGAGAATGGATTGAACACCGTTTAATTTCTTTGAAAGGTTCTGAGAAATTGGCTCAAAAAGGTGAAATCGGAAAACTCCAATTGCGTGAAAAAGAATTGAATGATTTGTTGGCAGGTTATTATGATATTATTGAAAATTCTGCAAATAAATATAGAATTGCAACATTAAAAGATACTGTTGCCGATTTGGAGAAAGAGTTAAAAAAGATTCCTTCGAAATTAGAGATTAGAGAAAAATGCTATACGCGTATTACAACGAAATTTACTGAAGATTACCTCGCAACATATTCAGATGAGCTAACTTGGGGTTACGATGATCCTATGCCGAGCGAAATACATGTTCCGGTTAACAATCAGGTTTATGTTAAAATTATCGCTTTAGATGTTTTGCATAACTTTTATATCCCGCATATGGATGTAAAAATGGATGCCGTGCCGGGTATGCCAACTTCATTT
Source organism: Bacteroidota bacterium (assembly GCA_031372705.1). Classification (GTDB taxonomy): domain Bacteria; phylum Bacteroidota; class Bacteroidia; order Chitinophagales; family BACL12; genus UBA7236. Next base: position 17,075 of record JANMLV010000115.1, read on the forward strand.
ACATTTAATCCATTAATTACAACAACCGATAAGCGTGTTGAAATGGCTAATAATCCATTGTGGCAAATTACTGAAGAAGGTGACGAAGAGCCAAGATGGAAGAAATTTAATTACGAAATTGCTTGTGCCGAGTTATGCGGCGTTGGGCACAGTTCAATGAAATATACTTTGGTTGTTGAAACACCTGAAGATTATGAAAAATGGATTGCAGAGCAGCCAAGCAAATGGAGTCAAGTTTATGCATCACTTTACCTTGAAAATGGGCTTTCTAAGTATGCTCCAAAACTTGCATTACCTGAAACGCCTGCAGCAGCAACACCGGCTGATACAGCAAATACCGCATTAATTTCAATTAATTAATTGACTGAAAGAAAATAGAAAGATATGTCAACAGAAACATCGATTCGTACCGCACATGTTGAAACCCATGGACATGGTAATGATCATCATGATGACCATCACCATCAACAAAGTTTCATCAGGAAATACATTTTTTGCGAGGACCATAAAACTATCGCAAAGCAATTCCTAGTTACCGGTATTTTCTGGGCAATAGTAGGCGCATTGCTTTCAGTTTTATTCCGAATTCAATTAGGATATCCTGATGCGGATTTAACTTGGATAAAACCATTGCTAGGTAAGTGGATTACCGAAGAAGGACAAATTGCACCTGAATTTTATAATGCATTAATTACCATGCATGGTACTATTCTCGTATTCTTTGTATTAACAGCAGGACTAAGTGGAACATTTTCAAATTTTCTTATTCCATTAATGATTGGTGCCAGAGATATGGCTTCTGGATTTATTAATATGCTTTCATACTGGTTCTTCTTTTTATCCAGTGTGGTAATGTTTATCTCTTTTTTCCTTGCAACCGGTCCTGCATCAGGTGGCTGGACAGCCTACCCACCTTTAAATGCATTGCATGATGCGTCGTCGGGAAGTATTTTAGGGGTTGATTATTGGTTGGTTTCTATGGCATTGTTTATTGTTTCTGCTTTGTTGGGAGGTTTAAATTACATCACAACTGTAATCAACCTTAGAACAAAAGGCATGAAAATGTTTCGATTGCCATTGCCAATTTGGGCATTCCTTTTAACAGCTGTAATCGGTGTATTATCATTCCCGGTATTGTTATCAGCAGCAGTATTGTTATTATTTGACCGCAACCTCGGAACGAGCTTTTATTTAGATGCAATTAATCTAGGTGGTGAACCGTTGGCCAACTCCGGCGGTAGCCCAATTCTATATCAACATCTATTCTGGTTCTTGGGTCACCCGGAAGTATATATCATTATTTTACCGGCAATGGGAATTGTTTCGGAAGTATTGTCTGTTCATTCCAGAAAGCCGATTTTCGGTTATACGGCAATGATTTATTCATTACTTGCCATTACCGTTTTATCATTTATCGTTTGGGCTCACCATATGTTCATGACCGGTCTAAATCCATTCATCGGATCGATATTTGTAATCTTTACACTGATTATTGCAGTGCCATCAGCCATTAAAGTGTTTAACTGGCTAACCACGCTTTGGAAAGGTGATATTCGACTCAATCCACAAATGCTATTTGCAATTGGATTTGTGTCGTTATTTATTTCCGGTGGTTTAACAGGTATATTTTTAGGTAACTCTTCTATTGATATTAGGTTACACGATACCTATTTTGTTGTTGCCCACTTCCACCTTGTAATGGGTGTAGCAGCATTCTTTGGGATGTTTGCCGGTGTGTATCACTGGTTTCCAAAAATGTTTGGCCGATATATGAACCAAACATTAGGTTATATCCATTTCTGGGGAACGCTGGCAGCAGCTTATTTAATTTTCTATCCAATGCACTTCGAAATTGCATTGCCACGTCGTTACTACACACATTCAGGTTTCGAAACATTTAGTGGTTTTGAAGCATTAAATATGTTTATTTCAACCGTTGCAATTATTTCATTTGCATTGCAATTATTATTTGTTTTCAACTTCTTCTACAGTATTTGGTACGGAAGAAAAGTGCGTGAAAAGAATCCATATAATGCAAATACATTAGAATGGACTACTCCAATTCGTCCGGGACATGGTAACTGGGAAGGTGATATTCCTGAGGTTCACCGTTGGCCGTATGATTACAACAAACATGGCAGAGAATTTATTCCGCAAACTGAACCGTTATCTCAATACGAAATTGAACACGGCGAACATGGCGATGAAATGGATAGTGATATTATAAAGGAAGAAGAAAAAGGTAACAAGGATCATCATTAATATTAATGAGCAAAGAAACATCCATATCTAAACAAAGCTTTGGAAAAGCAATAGCTGCCAAACTGAAAGATTACCATATATTGGTGAAGTTCAGGTTGAGTTTTATTGTTGTTTTCAGTTCCGGTATAGGATATTTATTTGCCGGCGGCGCGCAATCATCGTTCTTTTTATTTTTAGCAGGTGGCTTTTTAATTACGGCCGCTTCAAATGCTTTAAATCAAATTATTGAATCTGATACCGATAAATTGATGAGCAGAACGGCAAATCGCCCTTTAGCAACAGGTAGAATGCAACATACAGAAGCAATTATTGCAGCAGGTTTAATGGCTGTTGCGGGTATTGCAATATTTTGGATGTGGTTTAATACTTTGAGTGCATTGCTCGGCGCATTATCGTTAATTAGTTATGCATTTTTATATACTCCAATGAAAAAGGTGTCGCCGGTAGCAGTATTTATTGGCGCATTCCCGGGAGCAATGCCACCACTAATAGGTTGCGCTGCTGCAAGTGGTGGAATTGATGATATGGCAATTTTATTGTTCTGTGTACAATTTGTATGGCAGTTTCCACATTTTTGGTCAATTGCTTGGGTAGCAAACGACGATTATACAAAAGGCGGATTTAGATTGTTGCCATCAGAAAAAGGAATATCTAAGGCTTCGGCATTACATATCGTTATTTATACTATTTTATTATTACCTGTGAGTTTGTTGATGTATTGGATGGGTTATACAGGAATGGTATCAGCAGTAATCGTATTTGGCACAGGCGTATTATTTTTATTACAAACAATTAAACTTTACCGAAGCTGCAGCACCAAAGATGCCCGTAGCTTAATGTTCGGTTCTTTTTTATATTTACCAATCGTGCTTATCGCATTGTTAGTAGATAAAATATAAATATAAAATGGCAACAACAGCACATAAACGCTTTATCGTACATCCATATAAATTTAATATGTGGATTGCTATCGTTTCGATGGTAATGATATTTGCTGCATTTACGAGTGCATACGTAGTTAAAAAAGGTGATACTAATAGCTGGCAACATATTCACTTACCGGATATTTTTGCAACAAGTACTGTTGTAATTGTATTCAGCAGTTTGTTTATGCATGGAGCATATATGGCTTTTAAAAAGAATAAATTAAATTTATACAGAGGTTTTATTATGATGGCGTTTTTACTTGGCGCAGCATTTTTAATACTTCAAATTCAAGGTTGGTCGATGCTTGTTAATTCAGGGATAGAATTAACTGGAAATGTAGCCGGCTCATTTATTTACGTAATTTCCGGTGCGCATTTTGTACACGTAGCGGGCGGTGTAATTGCTTTATTGGTGTTTTCCGTTAGAGCGTTCACAAAATATAACAACAACGAACTGGATAAAGTACAGGGAAGTATCATAAATATTGAAGTAATGACCACCTATTGGCATTTCGTAGATTTTTTATGGGTTTACCTTTATTTTTTCTTTTTATTGAACAGATAAAATCATACAATTTTGGAAGCAGTTGCTAAAACTAATGCAAAAGAACTTTGGGACGGCGGGGATTCACCGTTTCGAGTAAGCTATGGCAAGGTGATGATGTGGTATTTTCTAATAAGTGATACCTTTACTTTTGCCGGTTTATTAATTTCTTATGGCGCAATCAGGATGAGTCATCCGGCGCACGTTGAGGGTAATCTCCACAGCTGGCCTGATCCAAACGAAGTGTTTAATGCTATTCCATTTACACACGCACATTTGCCATTGGCATTTGTTACATTCATGACTTTTACCCTCATTTTTAGTTCGGTAACAATGGTTCGTGCCGTGCAGGAAGGTCATGAAATGAATCGCAAAGGCGTGCTGTTCTGGATGTCACTAACCATTCTTGGCGGTTTAATTTTCGTTGGAAGCCAAGCATTGGAGTGGAGCCATTTAATTCATGAAGGTCAAGGACTTACACATAATCCATTTGGAGCTGCTTCATTTGGTGCCTTGTTCTTTTTAATAACCGGTTTTCACGGATTCCACGTAAGTGTTGGCGTTTGTTTAAATACTTGGGCTTTTATTCAAACATATAGAGGCGTATTTCACCGCAGAGGTCATTATGAAATGATTGAAAAATTAGGTTTATACTGGCACTTTGTTGACTTAGTTTGGGTATTTGTATTCTTAGCATTCTATTTATTATAAAAAATTAACTTAAAGATATGTCACACGCTACTCATGCAGAAAAAGTAAAAAAGGTTTGGCAAATATGCTATTTGCTTGGCTTCGTAACAATATTTGAAATTGCTGCAGCGCTTATACATTGGAAATTTATGCATGAAAGCCCAAGATGGTGGCTTAACTCATTGTTCATAATACTTAGTGCCGCAAAAGCATATTATATTATGAGCGAATTTATGCACTTAAAGTATGAGCTAAAGGCAATGGCAGTAACTATTCTAGCTCCATTTTTATTTTTAGTTTGGGGTATTATCGCATTTTTGTGGGAAGGCGGCTATTGGTTAAGCCTGAAAGAACTTTCCAAGATACTTAAGTAATTATGGCTAAAAAACGGAGGCGCGTATGGGTATTTGTAATGCTCTTAATAATTGTTGTGCTCCCTTTATTTTCGGTGCTTTTTTTAAAGGAAGGATTTAAAATAAGGGATGAGGCACCGGCAAGTGCCAGAATGCTAACAGATGATGCTCAGCCCATTCCGGCTTATCATACCATCTCGCATAGAGGGGATACCATTACTAAAAAACGCATGCTCGATAAGGTTTGCTTAATCGACTTCGCCTCATACTCTTGCGGAACTACCAATGATGCTCGTGAAAGAAAACTATTTGAATTGCAAGAAGACTATTATGGTAAAACAAAAGCATTTCGGATAATTACGCATACGCTTCAACCTCAATCTGACTTAACACCGCAACTTACACTTATGGCGGAAAGATATGCGGCACGAGAAATATGGCATTTTGTTTCCGGTATCGACAGCTCTTCAATTTCACTTTTCAATTTTGCTAATAATAGTTTTAAAAATTCACCTTCTTTTGAAACTGATACGGTTTGTCCGGAGTTAGTGTATTTGGTTGATGGTGATGGCATGCTTCGCGGAGCTTATAATCCGTTGGATGAAAACCAATTCCACGACCTTTATAACGATATATTATTCCTCGTAAATAAATTGGATTGGGATGAGCAAGAGAAATAACCTGATAATTGCAGGTATTGTAGGTGTGTCATTTATATTGTTTGTGATATTTGTTTATCTGCCATATGCCGATGAACAAGGCGATAAGAATAAAGTTACCGAATCATATCAGCACAGCTCCTTTCTGCGCGACTCGCTTAATCATATTCCTGATTTTAGTTGTATCGATCAAAATGGTAAATCTTTAACGCGCAAAGATGTTGATGGGAAGGTATTTGTCGCCGAATTTTTTTATACCAGCTGCGAGGCGTATTGCCCAGTTACTTCCGAACACCTTAAAGAAGTACAAGCTTCTTTAAACAGTGCCATCGATTTTAAAATTTTATCTTTTAGCCTTAATCCTGAAATTGATTCGGTGCCGGTATTAAAACAGTATGCCAACAAGTACGGTGCAAAGGATGATTTTTGGCATTTTCTACACGGCGACCAGGAAGAAATTTTTAATTTAGGTGAACAAGGTTTTTTTACTGTTGTTAAAGGAGCAGATGGTTCCTTTACAGGACATTCCGATAAATTTACGTTAGTGGATAAAAGTGGCAATATCAGAGGCTTTTACAAAGGAACTGATTCGCTTCAAATGTACGCGCTAATTCAAGATATTAATTACCTCGTATTTAAAGATGACCAAAATGAACGAAAAAGTAACTGATAAAATAATATTCGCAATTTCTGTTGTTGTGCCAATTTTGGTGGCGGTATTGTTTTATACACCTGCATTGCATCTTAATATTAATGTGTCATTTTTGCCAAAATTACATGCCATATTTAATTCATCTGTTGCTGTTTTGCTTGTTTTTGGATTGTATTTTATAAAATCAAAAAACATTAAGGCACATAAAATTGCCATGCTTTCAGCATTTTCTATTTCGGCCATGTTTTTAATTTCCTATGTAATTTATCATTCAGCATCTGATTCCACCATATTTGGCGACAGTAACCACGATGGCGCATTAAGCATTGAAGAAAGTGCAGCTATAGCCGGTATTAAAACCGTGTATTATATCATTTTAATTTCACATATTGTTTTAGCTGCCGTAATTATGCCTTTTATATTAATTACGGTATCCAGGGCTTTATCAGCTAGGTTCGATAAACATAGAAAAATTGCTAAAATAACATGGCCGCTTTGGCTCTATGTTGCTGTAACCGGAGTGGTTGTTTATTTTATGATTGCACCTTATTATGGCTAATAATTATTAACTTTGTATTATGAAACTGCGAATAGTTTTTACAATTATCGTTTTGTTTTTGCTGACAGTAATCAGCACAGATTTGAGTGCTCAATGCGCCATGTGCAAGGCCGCTGCCGAAGAAGGCGCGAAAGATGGTAATATGCAAAGTGCAACTTTAAACACCGGAATTGCTTACTTATTGGTAATGCCTTACTTAGCTTTTTGCGTGGTTGGATTTCTTTGGTATAGAAGCTATAAACGCAAGAAAAGAGAAACCGGATACGAGTCGTAATCAGCGGTTTTATATATCGCCTTCCATAGGCCTTATTAATATTTCTTCAACAACTGTTCTACCTGATACAGACCATGCTTGAAATATTAGTGTAGCTACATCATCCACATCAATAAATCTTGAATCCGGTAATGTTGTGCCTTTCCATGAATCGGTAAGCGTGGCTCCCGGCAAAACTGCAGTAACTCGAATATTATCTTTTTTTAATTCATGCCTCAAATTCTTTGAAAATCCGTACAACGCAAACTTAGAAATGGCATAAGAGCCACCGGCGTCGTAAGCATTAATGCTGGCAACCGAACAAATGTTAAAAATATGTCCTGATTTTTCATTCAACATTACAGGAGTTATGGCTCTGGTTAGATGATAAGCACTGTATAAATTGGTGTTTATTAAAGTTTCTAATGTGCCTTCCGGTTCATTGTGAATGTTGCCCGGAAGAAATACACCGGCATTGTTTATTAATACATCAATTTTGGTGAAATGGGCTTTACAGAAATTGGCAAATTGAATTACTTGCTCCTTTTGGGATACATCGCAATTCATGGTGTGCACTTGAATATTGGGATTGAGTAGTTGCAATTCCGACTTTAAAGCGCTTAATTGGTCCGCGTTACGAGCGCAGGCAGCAATATTGAATCCGTTTTGAGCAAATTTAAGGGCAATGGCTCTGCCAATTCCTTTAGTTGCACCGGTTATTATGATATTCATCGATAAAATGATTTTAATTAATAGTTTTACAAAATAAAACAATTTAACCCGCAATGAATAACTTGTTTGTAGATGTGATATTGCCTTTTGCGTTGGAGAAAAACTATACCTATGCGGTTCCCGAAGAGTTTTCAACGGCAATTACGCCCGGAATGCGAGTGGAAGTGCCTTTCAGAAATAAAAGTTATACAGGGATTGTTGCTAAAGTACACCATGTGCAACCGGTTGGTTATGCGCCAAAAGCGGTTGTAGCACTGCCTGACCATCTCCATATTGTAAATAAAGTGCAACTGGAATTCTGGCATTGGATGGCTGAGTATTATATGTGTTCCACTGGTGATGTAATGAATGCAGCGCTGCCCGCTCCTTATAAATTAAGCAGTGAAACAATTATTGTATTACATAAACATGCAGATATTGATGCATTGCTTTTAGATGACAAGGAATATTTAATTGCTGAAGCTTTGTCTATTCAAACGGAATTGACATTAAAAGATATTCAACAAATTTTACAGCAAAAAACAATTCAGCCGGTAATTAAATCATTAATAGAAAAAGGAATTATTTATATAAAAGAAGAACTTAAAGAAGTTTATACACCGCGAACCGAAAAATTTATATTACTTAATAGCGCGTATGAAAGTGAAGATGCTTTGCGAATACTGTTTGATAAATTGCAAAGTCACGAAAAGCAATTAAATATTTTAATGACTTATTATCAGCTTTCACAACAGAATAAAAAAATTAAGAAAAGTAATTTGCTGCGAAAATCAGGAGCATCCGCCGCGGTATTAAAAACATTGATTAAAAATCAAATTTTCGAAGAAGTTGATGAACAGGTAAGTCGCTTGCAGCTTTATGGAGATGATAATATGGAAGAGTCGGTTTTAAATGAAGAACAGATTCGCGCATTAGCAGAAACCCGACAATTACTCGATGCGAAAAACACTGTGTTAATTCATGGTGTTACAGGCAGTGGTAAAACGGAAGTATACATCGAATTAATTAAAGAGCATGTTGCAGCAGGTAAACAGGTATTGTATTTATTGCCTGAAATTGCGCTGACAACGCAAATAATTTCAAGATTAAAAAAACGTTTCGGCAGCCAAATTGGGGTTTATCATTCTAAGTTTAATCAGAATGAAAGAATTGAAATTTGGCAACGCGTTTTGAGTAATGAATATAAAATCATTCTGGGTGCACGTTCTGCATTATTTCTGCCGTTTAATGAGTTAGGACTAATAATTATTGATGAAGAACACGATTATTCTTATAAGCAACACGAACCGTCGCCGCGATACCATGCGCGAGATGCCGCAATTTATCTTGCCCATTTGCACAAGGCAAAAACGGTAATGGGAACAGCCACGCCATCTATTGAAACTTATTATCAAGCGGTAAATGAAAAATTCGGTTTGGTGAAAATGTATAAGCGCTATGCTGATATGGCCATGCCTGAAATTGTAATTACAGATATAAGGGAAGAAGAAAAAAATAAAACCATGCAATCGCATTTTAGTTCAGCTTTAATTGGCAGAATGAAATATGCATTGGATCAAAAGGAACAAGTAATTTTATTTCAAAATAGAAGAGGCTATGCTCCGTTTTTAATTTGTGAAGGATGTGGCTGGACGCCAAGATGTATTAATTGCGATGTGAATTTGGTGTATCATAAATTTAGTAATGAATTGCGATGTCATTATTGTAATTATAATTCAAACACATATACCATTTGTCCCGCATGTGGCAGTTCACGAATAATTATTAAAGGATTTGGAACGGAGAAAATCGATGATGAATTACAGTATTTATTTCCTGAAGCCAAATCGGGGAGATTAGATTTAGATACTGTTAAGTCGAAGAACGGACATGAAAAAATATTACAATCGTTTGAGTCGGGCGAAATTGATATTTTAACCGGAACGCAAATGGTTACTAAGGGTTTAGATTTTGACAATGTTAACTTGGTTGGAATTTTAAGTGCGGATCAAATATTAAATTTTTCGGATTTCAGAGCAGCCGAACGAGCATTTCAAATGATTACACAAGTTAGTGGGAGGGCAGGTAGAAAAAATAGGAAAGGTTTAGTGTTAATACAAGCAACCCAAGTAAATCACCCTGTATTACAAGATGTAATGCGCAACGATTTCAACGGATTTTACAACAGAGAAATTGCGGAGCGTCAACAGTTTGGGTATCCGCCATTTTCAAGGATTATAAAAATTACCCTGAAGCACTTAAAGGTAGAAACGGTAAATAGAACAGCTGCTTTTTTAGGTGGTGAGCTTAAGAAGCAATTAGGAGAAAGAATTTTGGGTCCGGCTGTTCCCGGGATTCCTCGCATCAGAAATAAGTATTTATCTGAAATAATGATAAAATATCCCAATAATAGGGTAAGTGGCGAATACGTAAAAAAGTTATTAAAACTGGAAGTTGAAAAGTTGCAGTTGAATCCATCACACAAACGGGTTGAAATCGTTATTGATGTTGACCCAATGTAGTATCTTTGCAGCAGAATATTATGTTATCTAAAAAAGCCAAATACGGATTAAAAGCCATGTTTTACCTTGGTAAGCATTATGGTAAAGGTCCCGTATTAATTGCTCATCTGGCAGAGGAAGAAAATATTCCTAAAAAGTTTCTTGAGTTAATCTTATTGGAGCTTAAAAAAAATGGTATTCTGCATAGCAAAATGGGAAAAGGCGGAGGGTATAGCCTGAGTAAATCGCCTGATGAAATAAAAGTTGGACAAATAGTAAGAATTTTAGATGGCCCACTTGCACCAATTGCTTGCGTTAGTAAAACAGCCTACCGCAAATGCGACGAATGTGAAAATGAAAAAACCTGTGAGATTAGAAAAATTATGATGCAGGTTCGAGATGCATCGGCCGCAATTTTAGATCATACTACCCTTGCAGACGCACCAAAAGCTATTTTTACAATAAATCGAAAATCTAGGTAAATGTCAATAATTAAGGCATCTTATAGTTTAATAAAAATTATATGTTTGTAAAATTCTATTAAAACGATAGAATATGTAGATATTTGCACAATTATTAAAATTGAAAATGAAAAAAACAGTTTTACTTTTTACGGTTTTGGTAGCATTAATATTGAAAACCAATGCTCAAATGGGCAATCAGCTTGAGTCTAATTATCAGAAATTAACCGATAACATAGAACTACGAGGATTAGTGCAAGTCCGCTTTCAAGTATTTGACGATACTGCTAAGATGGATGGATTTGACTTTAGGCGTGCAAGGTTAGATTTTAAAGGTAATATCGCTCCAAAATTCGGATATAGATTGCATGCTGAATTAGCCGGTGCTCCAAAAGTGCTAGATGCAATATTTATTTATAAGCCTTTCGAATATCTGCATATTAATGCAGGGCAAAGCAAATACCCTATTAGTTATGATAACCTTTACGGACCTTGGAATTTGATTACGATTAATAGGACTCAATTAGATAATTTTTTGGTATTCCGAGAAAATGATTTATATGGCAATCAAAATGGTCGTGATATTGGCTTATGGCTTTCCGGAAAATTTAACATCGGTAATGATGGCAACGAACGCCCATTTATCGATTATTCTATTGGTGTTTACAATGGGGCTGGTATTAATGCAACAGATAACAATAGGGATAAGGACATTGCAGGTGCTCTTGGAGTATCACCAATAAAAAATTTGTGGATTTACGGTCGTTACTTAAGTGGATCAGGCCGTACAATTTCGGACCCGGGCGTCGATGCAGATAGAGAGCGTTTAGGTAGCAATATTAGTTATAAGTTTAAAAATTGGATTGTTGAAGCTGAGTATCTGTCTGCTGCCGATAAAAGCGATAGCCTTGCACTTTTAAAACGTAATGCATTTTATGCAACAATCGGTTATATGGCAATTCAAAATAAATTGCAATTTGTTGCTCGTTTCGATAACCTCGACCCAAATGAAAATGTGGGCGACAATGTGATTAATAAGTATGTTTTGGCATCAAGTTATTTTTTTAATAAAAATACCAGAATTCAAGTTGAGTATGATTTTGTTAGAGAACAGACTGTGAGCCAAATAAAAAATAATTTATTAGCCATTCAAGTTCAAGCTGCATTTTAATGCAGTTTCTTTTCAAAAACCCTACTGAGCATATAGAATAAATAGAATATGGAAATTGCAATAGTTTTAACACTGTTAATTCTGGCTATTATTGCCTTCTCTACAGAAAAAATATCTGTAGACATTGTTACCATGACAGCCGTTTTGCTGCTGGTTATAACCGGTATTCTTGATTACAAAGAAGCGTTTGCCCCTTTCGGCAGCGACTTTATTATAATGCTCGCCTCAATTTTTATTGTAACGTCGGCTATCGATTCGTCGGGGGTTTTAGAGCATTGGACATCCAAGCTTATGCGCCGTTCGGCCGGTAGTCAAATGAAACTCATTATGCCTATGATTAGCATTACAAGCTTGTTTTCGGCATTTATGAATAATACAACAGTTACTGCCTTGATGATTAACCCGGCAATGGCTATCGCAAAAAAATCGGGAATCAACTTTTCTAAAATTTTATTGCCACTGGCATTTGCGTCAATAGTAGGAGGTACTTGTACTTTAATTGGAACCTCCACAAACGTAGCAGTAAATGCTTATCTGGGCAAGAACGGTTACGAGCCTTTTGGCATGTGGGATTTCACTTGGATCGGACTCATTTTAGTTGCAGTTACCTTGGTGTATATGGCAACTGTTGGAGTGAGAATGCTGCCAAACAGACATTCAGGCGAGCTTACTGCCGAATACGGCGTTAGAGAATATTTGAGCGAAATTAAAATATTAGCAAGTTCATCCTTAATCGGACAAGTAATTCACGATTCTGAAATTTCTAGAATGGGATTTAATGTGCTGGCAGTAATTAGAGGTGATAGACAGTTTGCTCCCGGTCCCAATATTTCTTTTAGAGAAGGTGATATTGTATTAGTTAAGGGCAAAATGAAATTGCTCATGGATGTAAAAAATACAAAGGGGATAGATATTGTAGCTGATACATTAGATTTTTATAAAGCGGAAGATAAGTCGCTAAAATTAACTGAGGTTGTTGTACCGGGTCGATCCGATTTGGCCGGTTCTACAGTCGCTGAAATTGATTTCCGCAGAAAATACGGAATGGTAATAGTTGCATTACATCGAGAAGGAAAAAACATTACTGAGCAATTAAATAATATTAAAATTGAAGTGGGCGACATGCTCTTAGTACAGGGTTCTGATAATGCATTCACTAAATTAAAAAATCACCATGACCTTGTTGTTTTAAGTGAGCATGTTCCTCAAACTAAAAATTTGTGGAAAGGGTATTTTGCGTTAGGATTTTTTTGCATCGCAATAATTATTAGTTCAATTAAATTTTTTGATGTCCACGTTTCTGTTGCATTTTTGGCTAGTGCCGTTTTAAGTATGTTAGTAGGTGCCGTTAAACCTGATGATGCCTATAAAAGTATTGAGTGGAAATTATTGGTGCTGATAGCAGGTATGACCGCCTTTGGTACTGCAATGGGCAACTCAGGCGCGGATAAATATCTTGCAACACTTATTGTAGATATGTTTGGGAGCCTTGGGCCTCAAGGAATTATGTTGGGATTTATGATCCTTACTGTTTTACTTACCCAACCTATGAGCAATGCTGCAGCAGCATTAGTGGTATTGCCGGTTGCCATTGAAGCAGCAAATACATTGGGTGTAAATCCAATTAGTTATGCAGTGGCAGTAATGCTCTCAGCTTCGGTTTCATTAATTACACCTTTTGAACCTTCCTGTATCTTAGTATATGGTCCGGGTAAGTATAAATTTATCGATTTCATAAAGGTAGGCGGTATATTAACAATAATACTTGTTGCAATTATTTTTGTAGCAGTTCCAATGAGCTGGCCACTATAAAATAGCCAAATTCATTTGTAATTAAATAACATAGCAGTGGTATAATTTATCACTGCTTTTTTTATAAATCAATTTGGTTGTTTTGCCTTTCTTTTGATGTGCTTATATATTTCAACCCATAGTACTGAAACGCAAGCTGTAAGCAAACACAAAGCAATATTAATTAGGGTTAGTGATTCAAACTGAAATAATTTTTGAATCGGAGGAATATAAATAGTAGCAAATAGTAACAAAAGTGATATAGCAATAACCAATGGAACCAATTTATTTTTATGGCGCAGCGTATAAAATAAACTATGCAAAAACGACCTATTAGTTAAGGTAAGTAATACATTGCTAAAAATTAAAGTGGTATAAACAATAGTTCTGATTAATGTTTCGCTGCTGCCTGTTTGCATCATAAAATAGGCAGGAACCAAACATCCGGCAGTGATAATTAACCCTTGTATTATACTCAAAGTTAGTTCGTGCATCGAGAAAAAATTCTTAATTGCCTTATGTGGTTTCCGTTGCATATTATCAGGTTCTGCCGGCTCATTCTCAAAAATAATGGAACACGTTGGACCCATAATTAATTCGAGAATGATTACATGAAGCGGATTAAAAAAATCGGTAAACTTCCAGAAAAGTAATAAGGGTAAGGTTACAATTAATATTATTGGAATATGTATGCTGATAATATATCGGATTGCTTTTTTCAAATTATCGTAAATTCTCCTACCCAATGCCACAGCTTCAACCATATGCTCAAGGTTGTCGTCAGTTAAAATTAGTGATGCTGCTAGTTTGGCTGTTTCTGTGCCACGTTTACCCATGGCAATTCCAATGTGGGCAGCTTTTAGAGCAGGGCCGTCGTTAACCCCATCACCTGTCATAGCAACTATTTCACCATTGCGTTTTAATGCCTCCACTACTTTTAATTTTGCATCAGGAAACATACGCGCGAAAATGGTTACCTCTTTTATTGCATTAGATAGTTCATCATCATTTAACGCTACAACCTCTGTCCCTGACAAAATGCGATTACCAACTTTCAACCCAATTTGGCCGGCAATTGTTTTGGCAGTTGCAGCATAATCGCCGGTAATCATTTTTACATCAATACCTGCATCATAAAATGCTTTAATTATTGAACCTGTGTTTTTCTTTGGAGGGTCATAAAATGCAATCAGCCCTAAAATATCGTAAATAAATTGCGTTTGATTTTCCGGAAACGACTTTGATGTTAATGTTGATTTGCCAACAGCCAAAACTCTATACCCCAATTCTGCAAGACTTTGTGTTTTGGCTAATAGCTTGGCTTTAAATTCACCACCGGTTTTGCTTTGAATTAGTAATGTTTCAATCCCGCCTTTGACAGCAATAATTTGCTTACCGGTATTGTCATTATAAATATGCGTCATAATTGGGGGTGTTCCGGCCAATGGGTATTCATGCACCATGTTAAATTGCTTGCGCTCATCTGTTTTAGTTAATTGTTCATACGCACTATGAATTGCTTGTTCCATGGGGTCAAACGGAATAGTTTCAGATGCCCACATTGCGTAATCCAATACTTCGTTAGCAGCTCCTTTGGTATTAATAAAATTAATTTCTTCATCGTTAGCCACATTATAAATAACGGCTAATTGCATTTTATTTTCTGTAAGTGTTCCGGTTTTATCAGCACAAATAACAGTTGCAGCGCCTAAAGATTCAACAGTTTGGGGCGACTTTGCAATTACTTGTTTTTTGTACAGTCGGTAGGCGCCCAATGCTAAAAATGTGCTAAAGGCAACCGGTATTTCTTCCGGTAATACAGACATGGCCAATGTTAATCCATGTAATAATCCATGCAGAATGTCGCCGGTTAAAATAACATTAAAGCCCCATACTAGAAAAAACGCAATTAATCCGGCAATAACCATTTGAAAAATGAACCTATTAATTTGTTGCTGTAATGGTGTTTTTTCAGTTTCAATATTTTCAATTGTCGCACCAATTTTACCAATAGCTGTTGAATTACCAACTGCAATTATTTGGGCAATACATGAGCCTGTAACTACTATTGTTCCTTTGAAAATTTCGGTTGATGGTGTATTAGTATTTTTAAAAACACTCAGCGATTCGCCTGTAAGGATGCTTTCGTTTACCGAGAAATCATGTGCTTCTAAAATTGTGCAATCTGCCGGAACAACATCGCCATCCTCACAAGTAATAATATCGTTTGTAACCAACGTTGCTACATCTACTGTAGTTAATACTCCGCTTCTATATACTTTACTCCCGGGTGAAGTTAATTTGCGCAAGGCATCAACTGCATTGCGGCTCCTCGATTCTTGGTACAATGATATGCCTGCAACAAAAAACAAAGCCGCTAACATTATAAACCCTTCGGAGCTTTCGCCAAGCACAAAGTAAATTGTTGCAGCAACTACCAAAATAATAAACATGGGCTCGGTAATAATATCTTTAATCAATATTAAAGTTTTGTTGCTATGGCTTGATGTTAAACCATTGTCGCCATGAAGCTTCCGACTTGCTAGAACCTCATCTTCATTTAAACCTGTATATTGCTGTGTAGACATTTTTTTTGCTGCTTATCAGACTCCTATTTAACATTAAATAAATCAGCCCGGCAACAAAAATAAATTGTTTATTTACCCTTCCCTTGAAATATAATCAAGATAGTATAAAACATTATTTTAAAATCTATTGCCAAACTCATATTTTCAATATACAACAAATCGTATTTCATTCGTTGTATCATTTGATCAACATTGCTAGCATACCCAAATTTTACCATTCCCCAACTTGTTAACCCGGGCTTTACTTTTTGAAGGTGCTTATATGAAGGTGCTGTTTTTGTAATTTGATCGATATAATATCTGCGTTCAGGGCGCGGTCCAACAAGACTCATTTCACCTTTAAGGATATTAAATAACTGGGGTAATTCATCAAAACGCCACTTGCGCATTACACGACCCCATGGAGTTATGCGCTCATCGTTTTCGCTTGACAATGCGGGGCCGTGCACTTCGGCATCGGTATACATTGATCGAAATTTAATAATAGTAAATATCTTATTATTTATACCAACTCTTTCTTGATAGTAGAAAATGGGTCCACGAGAACTCAACCTTACTTTGATGGCAATGAATAAGTATAAAGGACTTAATAGCAATAATGCAAATAAGGCAACCGTAATGTCAATACCTCGTTTAATAATGCGCTGCCAACGCGGCATTAAATCCGGATATATTTCAATTAATACTGCTCCCAGCACATTGCTCATTTTTACACTACCGGATAAAATGTCGTACATATCAGGCACAATTTTAATTACGATATTGCCTTTTTCAGCAAGTGTATTAATTAGTTCATTCAGCAAATGGTGTTCTGATGTTTCAATGGCAATAATTACTTCATCAATATTGCGTTGATTTATTATTTCGTTTAATTGTGAAAGGTTGCCAAGACACGGCATGTAATTATCTAACTCTGAACCATGATTGCCATTAGCTTCAATATAACCTACAAACGCATATCCCAGCGATTTTTTATATCTTGTTATTTCACTATAAATTGCTGATGCGCGTTGGTCGCTGCCAATTATTATAGTGTTATATGCAACATGACCTTTTTGTAATTGGCGTTTAACACGTGTTAGTATAACCAGTCGCAGTAGGGCAGTCACAAAAAATTGACCAAAAAAAAGCAAAAAGAAAATTTGATAATAATCGCGATATCCTGAAACATAATCGTCGAGTAATAGTGCAAAAAATATAATTAGCACACCAATAAATGAAACCACAAAAGTTTTGGTAATTTCTGCCAACCTCGATTTGCGATAAATGTCGGTATAGGTGCCTCCTATGAAATGCAAAGCAATCCAAATTATTGGAATTCCAAACACACCATAAAAGAAATTATTGTCGTTTAAAACCTGATGGTAAATGTCGAAAGGTAAATCTTCAATTACAAATTTGCGAAATAAAAATAGACCGGCCCATACAATCATTGCTGCGACATAGTCGAACAAAATGTAAGTAATGATGCCAATTTTCTTTTTAAACCGCATTATTTCGATTGAATAATTTTAATGTTATCATAAAACAACTGTGCTGTATCTGAAGTAGTATTAATCGCCCTGAATTCTAGCTGATATGATACAGGTTGGTAGGCAGCAAAAAATTGCAAAGTAGTATTTAGGTTGATGTAAATTTTATTCCAATAATCTTTTGAAGTTACCGTTAGCACTTCATCGTAAACCGAAGTGCCGGTTGCCGTATTGCATTTTACCCAAACATTATAAGGGATGTCACATTTGTAATCTAACTCAAGAAACAATTGATGATCAGTTTCGGGGAAAAATAATGCACCGCTAGTTTGAACGTAAAAGGTGTCTATATCATCAATCAGTGTGCAAACAGCTGATCGGTTGCCTTCAAACACTTCAGAATCTGTTGAAGTAGTGGTAAGTATACCATCATCAATAACACTGTAAAATGGATTACTGCTTTCAAATCGTTCCAACATTATAAAGGAGATGGCGGCCGAATTTTTATATGTTGTTGCGGGATTAACAACAACAGTTTCGCCTGCTATTAATTCAGGAGAAATTGTATACGCATTATAAAACGGATAAATCATTCCGGTGCCCGATATGCCATTTTCTTTTATTCCCGGATAAATAATTAACGATGTTATACCTTCTGCGAGAATAGGAATTGTGGCTGGTAATTCATAAGCACCAATAAATATGTTATTGGCGTAAACCCATGCATCTGTTATTTTAGAGGAAGCAAACCCCTGTGTTTCTAGTGTTGACGTTATGGTGAAATTATTTATCGTTACATATGCAGGAATTTGTTCATCAGGGTTAATAACGTCACAACCATGAATAAGCAATGTGATGAGTAAAGCGAATATAATACTGTTTAGTTTGTTCATTTCGATAAAAGTAGCGCGAATTAATTAATTCTCCTATATTTCATTATGCTTAATTGTCACCTGTAAGCAACGTTTTTTTCAATTTTATGTAGTATCATATGTGCTACCTGCAAGGCACGGTAACCATCGTCTATTGTAACCGGCGTTTCAGTATCATTTATGATGGCTTTTGCAAAAAGTTCTAATTCCATTTTAATTGCATTTACGGGAATTATTTCAGGCTTTGACATCCGAACAGCTTTCTTTTTGGTAGAATCGCCTGTGTTGATATCTATAGTGAACGCATCTTCATCGCTTTTAGCATCACTAAGGGTTAATATTTCTGTCATGTTTTCGCCGAAATCTACCGAAATGTAAGCATCCCGTTGAAATAAGCGCATTTTACGCATTTTTTTCATCGAAATCCTGCTGGCAGTTAGGTTTGCAACACAGCCATTGTCAAATTCCAGCCTCGCGTTGGCAATATCCGGTTGGTTACTTATAACTTTTACCCCACTGGCACTCACTTTTTTAACATTTGAATGCACTAAATGCAATACAATATCAATATCGTGTATCATTAAATCTAAAACAACTGAAACATCGGTGCCTCTTGGGTTAAAGGTCGATAACCTGTGCGACTCAATAAACATGGGTTGAACATCAATGTCCTTTATAGCAAGAAAGGCAGGGTTAAAGCGTTCTACATGTCCTACCTGCGCTTTTACATTAGCTTCATGAGCAAGTGCCATGATGTACTTGGCTTCGTGCACTGTGTTTGCAAGTGGTTTCTCCACAAAAATATGTTTTGCTTTCTTTAAAGCCGCCCGCGCACAATCGTAATGTGAAATAGTTGGGGTAACTATATCAACAGCATCGCAAGCATCTATCAATTTGTGAATGCTGTTAAACCGCGGAATGTTAAAGGTAGCTTCCGCGTATGCCGCATTTTTGGCATCAGGGTCAAAAAAGCCAACTACCTCAAAATCAGGTATTTCTTTCAAAAGTTTCAAATGAATTTTGCCCAAATGACCTGCTCCTAATACACCAATTCTAACCATAATTTGATTTGTGGCAAATTTAATTTATTCAAAGTGAGAGATACATAAAATACCAATATAAATGTCCACGTTTTATTAAGGTTGTATGCATTGGAGCACAACTATTGGGTAAACAGCCTAAAAATGCCCTATCTTCACGCAGTAATTTTGGGTATGCGTTTAAAGAATATCGTTTTAGCATTTGCATTGTTGCCGTTGCTTTCCGGTTTGCTCATGTGGGCAGCTTGGCCACCTTTGCCTTTTACTTTCTTAGTTTTTGTTGGGCTCGTACCACTGTTATTGGCCGAAAAATTGATTTCGAAATATTATCAAAACTTTGTTGGCTTAAAGGTCTGGTTGGCAATGTTTATCGGTTTGTCTATTTGGAATATTTCAACTACCTGGTGGGTCGGAAATGCTTCCTCAACCGGAGGTTTGTTTGCCAACTTCGCTAATGCCATTCTAATGACTGTTCCTATTATGGCTGCCAGAAATGTGCGCAGTGTTTTTGGCGAGCGGATTGGCAATTTGGCATTTGTAGTTTACTGGATGACGTTTGAATTGATACATCTGAACTGGGAACTAACTTGGCCATGGCTTTCTATTGGCAACGTGTTTGCATTAAATCATACTTGGGTGCAATGGTATGCCTATACAGGTGTTTTTGGAGGAACTTTATGGGTGCTAATCACTAATTTATTGGTGTTTAATGTTATCAAAAAATATATGTTTGATTATCAGGTAACTATTGTTGCAAATAAAAAGCAATTTGTAAAACCGGCAATATTATTTATTGCAATTATTGTTTTGCCTATTATAATTAGTAAAGTTATTTATTCAAATACTTCAGATAAAGGTTTAACAACAAATGTTACTGTTGTGCAACCAAACTTTGATCCATTTACCGAAAAATTCGCGATTCCTTACAGCATCCAAATGGAGAAAATGATGGCACTCTCCAAAAGTAAAATCAATGATTCAACATCATTTTTAGTTTGGCCCGAAACGGCTATCCAAACAGAAATTTGGTTAGATAAAATTAAATATGAAAAACCGGTTCGCGATTTAAAAAAGCAATTAGACAGTTTTCCAAATTTAACAATGGTATTGGGAATTAATGGATTTGAAAGATATAATGATGGTGATGATATTTCTGCAACAGCGCGTGAAATGATTTATAATACAAACGATGTGGGTGGTGCCGATACCATGTTTTTTGATATTTATAACACAGCATTAGCTATGAACAGCAAAGGCCCAATTGGATATTATCATAAATCTAAATTAGTACCCGGTGCCGAACGAATGCCTTATCCTGAATTCTTTTCATCGCTAGGGAAATGGGCAATCGATTTGGGTGGTATTCAAGGTAGTCTCGGAATTCAAAAAGAACGAACTGTATTTTTTAATAATGATAGCATTGGTGTAGCGCCTGTAATTTGCTATGAAAGTGTTTTTGGTGAATACGTAACCGATTATGTAAAGAAAGGTGCGGGATTAATATTTATTATAACTAACGATGGTTGGTGGGGCGATACCGATGGCTATAAGCAGCACTGCTTATATGCAAAATTGCGCAGCATAGAAAATCGCCGGTGCATTGCACGTTCAGCAAATACCGGAACATCGTGTTTTATCAACCAACGAGGAGATATTTCACAAGCAACCGGCTGGCGCGAGGATGCTGCCATTACAGCATCATTAGCTGTAAATACCGAGTTGACGTTCTACACAAAATACGGCGATTATTTAGCAGAAATTGCAATGGTAATCGCGTTGATTTTACTTTCCGGAACAATGTTAATGAAGGCTGCGAAACGATATAATAAAAAAGGTTCTTTATGATGAAATCTGATGAGTTAGAAAAATTATGTTTTGCCGTAATTGAAATTATTAAACCAATTGCGTTAAATATAAAAGAAGTGAGAAATAATTTCGCTGACGTAATTATAGAAAAAAAAGGCATTAGAGATTTTGTTACGGAAGTTGATACCAACGCCGAAAAAGCCCTTGTAATTGCATTAGGCAACTTGTTGCCAGAAGCCGGATTTATAACAGAAGAAAAAACAGTAGCTCAATCCGATAAACAATATAATTGGATTATAGATCCATTAGATGGAACCATGAATTATTTGCATGGTATTCCGGCATATAGTGTAAGTATAGGATTACAATTTGAACATGAAATTGTTTTAGGCGTTGTTTATGAAATTGTACACAACGAAATGTTTTATTCATGGAAAGATGCGCCTGCTTATTGTAATGATAATATTATTCACGTGTCTGATTGCGATACAATTCAAAATGCGTTAATTGCAACAGGATTTCCATATATCAGAAATAGTGAACGCACACAAAAAATTGCTGATACCTTAAAATATTTTTTAGATAACGGAAGAGATATCAGAAGAATTGGAACTGCCGCCACCGATTTGTGTTATGTTGCTTGCGGGAGGATGGATGTTTATTACGAAAGCTTTTTAAATATTTGGGATATTGCAGGCGGTATTATAATTGTAAAAAATGCGGGTGGATTTGTGGCTGATTTTTCAGGCCAAGCTGATTTTACAAAAGGACAAATTGTTGCCTGCACACATGCAATTAAATTGGATGTGTTAAATGGTGTTGCCTTAATGCCTTAAAATATTTCCCCTGATAATTTGTCATTCAACGAGGCAACTAGACTCGTTTCATTCATCTTCCTTAATTCGACTAAATACTTACTTGCCGTATGGCATAAATTAGCAAGTTGATGGAAAATCGTCAAATCAATTGTAGTTAGACTTAAAAGCTAGCAGTTATTGTCGCTCGATAATACAAATCGGTCATGGTTTAGCCCATTTTGCGATGTCAAATCGATGTTAAAATGGAATAAAGGAATTATTAAGGATATCGCCAATTTGTCCAAATTCAAGAAATAATTCCTTATTATGACGATTTAACATTAAATTAACATGGTCTGAAACTGTTGAAAACATTGAACGCCTTACTTTCCAAAATTAAATAATTCTTATTTGTGCATAAAATAAACATATACTTAACATTGACTTAATATTGGTCAAATACCTTCGCGTTATTAATTATTAAACTATGCTCAAGCAATTAACCTTTCTTACCCTAGCTGCAATAGGCTTAGCCTCATGTGGCGGCAGTAAAACTGATGACCCACAATCAGTTGAAATCTCCGGAACAATTTCTATTGATGGTTCAAGTACCGTTTATCCGCTTAGCGAGGCTATGGCGGAAGAATTTGGTCTGAAAAACCCTAAAGCCCGCGTAACTGTTGGTGAATCAGGCACAGGAGGTGGATTTAAAAAGTTTGGCAGAAACGAAATTGACATTTGTGGCGCTTCTCGTCCAATTAAAGATAGTGAAAAAGCTGTTTGTGATTCGGCAGGTATCAAATATCTTGAGTTAGAAGTAGCTTATGATGGTTTGGCTGTTGTGGTTAATAAAGAAAATACTTGGGTTGACAAATTGACTACTGCGGAGTTGAAAATAATGTGGGAAACTGCAGCACAAAACAAAATTACCTCATGGAAGCAAATTAGGGCTAGTTTCCCTGATGAACCGTTACATTTGTATGGTGCCGGAACAGCTAGCGGAACTTTCGATTATTTTACAGAAGAAATTTGTGGTAAAAAAGGCGATAGTAGAGGCGATTATACAGCAAGCGAAAACGATAACACTTTGGTTACCGGTGTTGCCGGCGATAAAGGTGGTTTAGCTTACTTCGGAATGGCTTACTATGAAAATAATAAGGAGCAACTTAAAATTGTTCCAATTGATAATGGCAATGGAACCGGCGTAATTCCAACACAAGAAACAGTTTTGAATAAATCGTATGCACCGCTTTCTCGTCCATTATATATATATGTAAACGAAAAAGCATTGGATCGTCCTGAGGTGCAGGCATTTGTATCATTTTTTCTTGAGAACTCACCCGAGTTAAGTAAAGAAGTTGGGTATGTTCCATGTGAAGCTGAAGTATACGAACAGCAAAAGGCATTATTAAAAGCAGATGTTGATAGCAAATCTGCTGCTAAATAAATAACTAACATTTTTGTTCAGGCAATTGTAATGATTGCCTGAACATTTTTTTATTTTGTGAGAAGAAAAGAAAAAATCATAGAATTTTTGTTAGCACTGGCAGGTGCTATTACTGTTTTAACAACAATAGGAATTTTATGGGTGCTACTGTATGAATCGGTACTTTTTTTTAAGGAAGTATCTATAGTAGAATTTTTTACCGATACACAATGGACTCCACTTTTTGCTGATAAACATTTTGGAATTTTACCATTAATAAGTGGTACTATTCTTACTTCGTTAATTGCTATTATTGTAGCGTTGCCAATTGGTTTAAGCATTGCCGTTTATTTAAATGAATATGCTCATCCAAAAGTCCGCAGAACCGTTAAACCGGTTTTAGAAATATTAGCGGCAATCCCAACTGTGGTGTATGGTTTTTTTGCATTAACAGTGGTTACCCCATATTTGCAAACAATAATTCCCGGCTTAGCAGGTTTTAATGCATTATCACCGGGTATTGTGATGGGAATTATGATTATCCCACTTATTTCTTCGTTGAGTGAAGATGCCTTGTATGCCGTTCCCAAATCCTTGCGTGAAGCTAGCTACGGATTAGGCGCTACACCATTTCAAACATCATTTCAAGTATTAATTCCTGCAGCATCTTCAGGTATCATAGTTTCAGTAATCTTAGCCATTTCAAGAGCTTTTGGTGAAACTATGATAGTTGCAGTTGCAGCCGGTTTAGAACCGCGATTAACACTTGACCCCACAGTTCCTATTGCTACAATTACCACCTATATCGTGCAGGTTTCTATGGGTGATGTGGCGCAAGGTTCATTGGAATTTAAAACTATATTTTCGGCAGGTATGATGCTATTTGTATTCACATTTATTTTGAATACCATTTCAGCGCGAGTGAAAAAGAAATTTTATCATAAATACGAATAAAAATTAATTATTAATGAACAACAGGCTTAAAAATAATTTATTCAAGTATTGGGCAATTGCTTGCACCTTATTTGGTATTATTATGCTTGGCGTTTTCCTAGTAAATATATTTGTTGATGGATTTGGCCGATTAGATTGGGTTTTTATAAAATATTTACCTTCTCGTAAAGCAGAAAACGCCGGTATTTATACAGCAGTAATGGGAACATTATGGATACTTGGCTTAACAGCAATTATTGCTATTCCTGTTGGTGTTGCTGCAGGTATTTATTTAGAAGAGTATGGTAAAAAATCGCGTTTCGCAAATATTCTTGAAATAAATATTACAAATCTTGCCGGTATACCTTCTATTATTTATGGAATTTTAGGACTAGAAGTTTTTGTAAGAACAGCCGGTTTAGGTAGTAGTTTAATCTCAGGGGCACTCACACTTTCATTGCTCATTTTACCGGTAATTATTGTTGCAACCAGAGAAGCAATTAAAGCAGTTCCGAAAACAATTCGCGAGGCTAGCTATGCGCTCGGCGCTTCAAAATGGCAAACTATTTCAGAGCAAATTTTGCCTGCAGCAGGAGGTGGTATTGTTACCGGTGTAATTTTAGCCTTATCAAGAGCAGTAGGTGAAACAGCTCCACTCATAGTTGTGGGAGCGCTTACGTATGTTCCGTTTGTTCCGCAAACACCAATGGACCAGTATTCTGTTTTACCTATGCAAATATTTAATTGGATTAGCAGACCGGAAAAAGAATTTGCTGTAAATGCTGCAGCAGCAATTATCGTTTTATTGATAATTACTTTTGTTATGAACGGAACAGCTATCTTTTTGCGAAACAGATGGCAGAAAAAAGTTAAGTGGTAATTTTATGAGTTATAAATTAACAACAGATAACATCAATGTTTGGTATGGTAATTATCATGCCCTTAAAGACATTACTTTAAAAATACGGCCAAATACAGTAACTGCTTTTATTGGACCAAGTGGTTGCGGTAAATCAACTTTCTTACGCCTAATCAATCGTATGAATGATTATATCGATGGTTTTCGTATGGAGGGTCAAGTTCTTATTGATGAAAAAAATATTTATTCTAAACGTGTTCGCGTTGAAGAATTACGCAAAGAAGTTGGTATGGTTTTTCAAAAGCCTAATCCATTTCCAAAAACTATTTTCGATAACGTAGTATACGGCCTTACAATACGCGGAGTTACCGATAAACGTGTGCTGGCCGAGTCATGTGAGAGTTCTTTGCGTCAAGCAGCCCTTTGGGATGAAGTAAAAGATGACCTTAAAAAATCAGCTTTGGCATTAAGTGGTGGGCAACAACAACGCCTTTGTATTGCTAGAACATTGGCTGTTAAACCTACTGTTATTTTAATGGATGAACCGGCTTCTGCCCTTGACCCGATTTCTACAGCAAAAATTGAGGAGTTGATATCGGAATTAAAACAGAATTACACCATAATTATCGTTACCCATAATATGCAACAAGCCGCGCGTATAAGCGATAGAACAGCATTTTTCTATTTAGGCGAACTCATTGAATTTGATTCAACAGTAAATATTTTCACCGCTCCTAAAGAAGAAAGAACACAAAGCTATATCACCGGCCGTTTTGGGTGATCATCTAAAATATTGAAGTTATTATTTCGTTTAATATCATAAATAATTCATATGTCGCAAATAGATAACCCGGTTCACAATCTGAAATCAGAACTAGAACAAATGTTCCAAATGGTTTCTACTCAACTTGGTAAAGCAAAAGATGCGCTAACCTTGTTTGATAAAGATTTGGCTCGTGAAGTAGTGCAAATAGAAAAACGAGTGAATGGCCAAGAGTTGCAAATAGATCGTATTGCCGAAAACTTTATCGCTTTATATTCACCTGTAGCCATTGACCTGCGATTTGTACTTGCAGTGCTAAAAATTAATAATAACCTCGAACGTATTGGCGATATTGCTGAAGGTATTTCTACATATATTAACGAGTCTGAATTGCCTTTTGATGCAAAGCTGATGGAGGAAAGTAATGTTATTCCAATGTTTGAAGCAGCAATGCGCATGTTGGAAGAAACAAAAATGGCTTTTGAAAAAGAAGATACTTCTATTGCACGTAAAATATTCAAAAGCGACGATTATCTTGACCATATTAATATAGAAGCAATTAATAGCCTCACCGAAGGTATGAAAAACGACCCGTCTAAAATTACTGATGCATTATACATTATTTCAATCATCAGAAAATTAGAACGTATTGGTGATCAACTTAAAAATATAGCCGAGGAAATCATCTTCTACATTGAAGCAAAGGTTTTAAAGCACGCCAAACTGAAGTAAGCAATCCGCTTACCTTTCTAAATATTTATTCCATGCCCAAGCTTCATCGAGCTAGCAGGTGCATTTTACTCCGCGTCTTCGCAACTCCCTCTCTCCGCGCCTGCCGACCGAATAGGTGGGTGAAACAGAAAAGCAACACAGATCTAACCGATTGAACGGATTAACACGGATTAGTTATTGAGCTGGAATGAAGGCTGTTTAATTAGCACATCTACACATCAGCACATCAGTCCGATTGATCAGATTAACACGGATTAGTTTTTCAGGTGGAATGAAGGCTGTTTGATTAGCACATCAGCACATCAACAAATCAGCACATCAATTCGGCTGTTCAACTCCTCCGCTTCTCCATCCCTCCGCGAGAAAATATTTACATATACTAAAACCATCCACCCCATTTGTTGCGTAAATAGCTGTAATTAAATTATTCAACAAACGCAAAACAATAAAAACAATGAAAAAAGTAACAACATTTTTAGCTGTAATAGCTATCGTATTTTCAGCAAACGTAATTTCTGCACAAACCGTAACCGTTGGCGGTGAAGCAATGTATCCTCAAAAAGATATTATTGACAATGCAGTAAAATCTAAAGACCATACTACACTGGTAGCTGCAGTTCAAGCTGCAGGTTTAGTAGAAACTTTGAAATCAGCAGGACCATTCACCGTATTTGCTCCCGTTAATGACGCTTTCGAAAATCTGCCTGCAGGCACAGTAGAAACGCTATTGAAGCCCGAGAATAAAGCAACCCTTTCAACCGTTTTAACCTATCACGTTGTTGCCGGTAAATTAGATTTCGATGCAATTGCTAAATTAATTAAAGACAATAAAGGAACTGCTGAATTAACTACCGTTAGTGGCGATAAATTAATGGCCATGATGAATGGTAAACACAACATTCAGTTAAAAGATGAAAGCGGAAGCGTTATCAATATCACTACTTACGATGTATATCAAAGTAATGGCGTTATTCATGTAATCGACCGCGTAGCATTGCCTAAATAAATTAATTTTAATCGAGTAAAACTTAAGGGGAACGTATCAGTTCCCCTTTTTTTGTTTAAAACCTTTTTAAACATATGATTTAAATCATAATCCGTTTTATTGAATGAAGTAACTTTGATGCCGATTAATATATGAAACAACTAGTTGTAATATTGCTCACCATCTGTTATGTATTAGGCCTGTTAATGCCTTTTAATACTTATGTGGGTTATTGCCTTAACAAGGAGTATATTACAGAAAACCTTTGTGTTAATCAGGCCAAGCCTGAGTTGGATTGTGAAGGTAAATGCTATTTAATGGAAGAATTGGCTACCCAAGTTAAAGCAACAACCGATCCCCGGGCACCAATTAACAATAATGTAAAAGCCCTTACTATTCATAATTGTGTTGCATTAGTAACCTTGAATTTTTATTTTTCAGATATTATTTTAGATAATCAATCAGAGCCTTGTTACATTACTCAAGGCAAATTGCTACCGATTGATAACCCGCCTGAATTTTTTGTTTAATGCGCAAGGGGATTTTTCCCGCTTATTATTTTCTTTACACTTTTAATTTATAAAAAATGAAAAATTTTATTTTATTGGCGATTGTCGCTCTACTTGCTGCTACATTTACATCATGTAAAAATGATGCACCGGAAGTAATTATTTATGATGTTTCTTTTACAATGATTGAACCTGAAGATGGAGCCGTTTTTGCATCCGGCGATGAACTGCACATGGAAGTTGATTTTGATGGCACCAAAGCATTGGGTAATATTGAAATGCTCGCAATTAATCACAATACCAACGATACCATTGCTTATTTTACTACGACCACAAATGAATCATTTTATATGTACCATGAACATGTCGACTTGTTGGTAACAGAATTTACAGAATGCCATTTTATTGTTTCTGCTTGGGAAACAAATTATGCAGATAGAATAACCGAAGAAATCGATTTTACAATTAATCCTTAAGGATATGATTAAATTGAGATGGATATTAACATTACTTATTGTAAATATTACAATAAGTAATGCTTTTGCTTGCGACCAATGTGGTTGCTCCATTGCCGGTTCATATAATAATGTTACGGCGTATGCGCATAATAATTATATGATGTTAAAAGGTTCGTATTATCAATTTAATAATAATGAGGCATCAAGTGTTTCAAAGTCAACGATGCTTGGTGTCGACTTTATTATTGGATATAATATTACACCAAATTTGCACCTGCTTGGCTATCTGCCATACAAGAATAACAATTTTATAGGCAACGATACGCATTATGCTGCTCAAGGTTTAGGCGATGGCGGTCTGCTTGCTAATTATACATTGTTTTCCAATCGCGAT
The DNA here is from genome assembly GCA_031372705.1 of Bacteroidota bacterium. Classification (GTDB taxonomy): domain Bacteria; phylum Bacteroidota; class Bacteroidia; order Chitinophagales; family BACL12; genus UBA7236. The sequence continues at coordinate 46,242 of JANMLV010000115.1, forward strand.
AATAAGTTGGCGAAGTATTCGTATGCATTAAGTTTAAAAGGAGGCGTGGAATTGCCGACCGGAAAATTTATTAGTGATTACAGAGCCCTTGGTGTTCCGGCAAATGTATCGCTAGGCTCAGCAAGTATTGATGCACTTACCGGATTGAGATACATTTATAAAAAGAAAAACACAACACTAATTGCCGATTATTCATACAAATTCAATACAGAAAATAATACAGCATATCAATTTGGTCACCAACAAGCGGCAACTATTTTGGCAGCGCGACGATTTATGCATGCTAAATCTGTATTCACACCATACGCCGGCGTTGCGTTAGAACTGGATGGAACAGATTATTATCATTCACTCGATCAACATGGAACTGATGGACAAATGATAATGCTAAACACCGGATTGGAGTTTGGTTTCAATAGTTATATCATTGGTGTTACAGCAGATATTCCGGTATATACTAATTTTGATGACGAAGCTACTTCTAGTCCAAGATTGGCTATGCGTTTGGCTTATATGTTTGTGAAGCAATAGGAAAAATCGGATATTTAATTACAACTTAAACTCAATTAATAGTCACCTTTTTACTATAAACAATTACACCAACATGCAACAACTCAACTAAATAAATACCTGCTGCTGCATCAATAGGAATTGCAATTTGATTAGTATTTACATTGCCAATGGTAATTATTGCTCCTTGCAAATTAACAATTTGATAGTGTAAGTCTGAAGATACTTCTTTAGAATTGATAAATACATTATTGTTAAAAGTATATATATGAAAATTATTGCTCACAGCAGTCAGATCGTTTATGCCTACATAACTAATTGTACTTCCGGCTTCAATCGGCTTGTCAGGTTCAACTTCATAAGCATAATCATGAATAATTAATCCTTCTGCCGAATCAATAACACTGCACCTAATCCAACCATAATGCAATTTATCCTCGGAATCTACAAAACGCACCCCGAGAAATTTTTCACTTTCGTTGGGGAACCAGAAGCCTCCGGAATCAAAGATATGTGGGGGATTATCAACATATGATTTAAATGCCATACGTTGATAGCCCCAACTTTGAAATTGCAGTTTACTATCTATGAGTGCATCGTTTATAAGTTTATAAGGATAATACCTTGTAAAACCGGCACCCCCTTCTTCAGAAAAGTATTCTGAAGTACCTGCAATTTGATTTGCAGGTGTTCCATATCCGCCGGCCCATTGACAATATCTAAGATATGAAGCTCCAGTTCCACCGGAACTAGTAACATCGACCCACGTTGCATATCCATTTAAGAATGCGAAGTCGAATACACCATCATTATTCATATCTACACCGCCTACTTCATCATGTTCATCTAAAAGTAAATCAGGATCCAAGTCAGTATAAATTACTTGAGCTTCAACTGTTGCATTATAAACTAAAATACCAGTTGCAAATATGGAATATTGCAATAAGGTGAATTTATTTTGTTTCATAATATTAATTTTTAACAAATGAAGCAAAATGAGTTAATCCGTTTTGGTCAAGCACTTTAATATAATAAGTGCCGCTGCTTAAATTACTAACTTGTAAATTTCCGGCATTATTTATTATTTGTTGATCTATTAATTGCCCTCCAGCATTTAAAATAGTTACTTGAAATTGCTCGGCAAGCACCAAATTGTTTGACTCAAGTGTAACATTTAGCTTACTGTTTGTTGGATTGGGATACAGGTATAACGTGCTTTCAGCGTTAGCTATCGGCTTGTTTCTTTCCGGAGGATAGAATACCGAAATGGGTATTTTAAAATAGCCTAATGAGTAACCGGGAACAGTAACACATGTTTCACCGGGTTTAGGTTCTGTCAAGCAATTAGGTATATTTTCAAATTCACGAATAGCCATTGGGTTTTCGGCACGAATTTCAAATGGATGCAATACATCTGTTACGCCACCACAAGTGTAGCAGGTATTTAA
>JANMLV010000121.1:0-18059 GCA_031372705.1 Bacteroidota bacterium
TACTGCTTATTTTTCGAAAGGTAGTACATCTTTTTGAATTTAATAGTTAGTTTTGAGTGAGCGGTAATGGCGAGGTGGTTTTTTCACACTCTGCCGTTAACAGAAATTTCACCGATACCCCTCACAACAACAAACAACAGACTAAATGAAAGAAACAGTAACCATAATTGGGGCAGGAATTGGAGGACTGACTACTGCCTTGACACTGAAACAGAAAGGTCTTAGTGTAAATATTTTTGAAAGTTCAGCAGAAATAAAACCTGTTGGAGCAGGAATAATAATTGCAAACAATGCAATGCAAGTGTTTAAAAAATTGGGTATTCAAGACAAGATTGAAAAAGCAGGAAATAAAATTTCCTTTATGAAAATTACGGACACTCAACTCAATACCATTTCCGTTGTTGAACTTACCGAATATGAGAAAAAATATGGCGTTCATAATATTGCCATTCATAGAGGCGAATTGCAAAAAATACTTGCCAACGAAGTTGGTTACGACAATATAAACTTATCAAAACGGCTTTCCAAAATTGAAAAAACAGACCTTTTTAAACTGACTTTTGAGGACAATTCAACCATAGAGCGTAAACTTGTAATTGGTGCAGATGGCATAAAATCGATAGTTAGAAGCCAATTATTTGAAGAAAGCACGCTGCGAAATGCAAACCAAAAATGTTGGAGAGGAATTTGTGAAATTGATTTGCCGGAAAAATATCATAACGAACTTAACGAAGCTTGGGGAAAGGGCAAACGATTTGGATTTGTAAAAATAAGCGACCAAAAAGTGTATTGGTATGCTTTGATAAATTCAAAAAATACAAAATCTGACGAAGTGAATTTGACTGAAATGTTTAGTGAATTTCACAGCGACATTGTAAAAATTATTTCAGCAACACGCAACGATCAAATAATTGGAAGCGATATTATCGACCTAAAACCAATTTACAAATGGCAAGGCGAAAATGTTTGTTTGATTGGCGATGCCGCTCACGCCACAACGCCAAATTTGGGACAAGGTGCTTGCCAAGCCATTGAAGATGCTTATGTTTTAGGAAAATTGCTTGACACCGGAATAGCAATAGAAAATACGTTTAAAGAATATGAAAATTTAAGACGAAAAAAAGCTCATGCGATTGTAAACACAAGTTGGACAGTTGGAAAAATTGCACACATAGAAAATAGGTTTGGAATTTTCTTGCGTAATATAATTATGAAAAATCTACCAAAATCTGCCAATAAGAAACAAATGGATATGATTTTTAACTTAAGCTAAAAATTACAACAATAATCGCAATAGCATTAATTACAATTTTTATGTTCCTATATGGCATCCATATTTTTTGAGGTTTTGCCGACATTTATAGTGGCATTTGCATTGTTAGGTTTTGGACTTGTAGTATTTCTGCATGTTGTAGAATTAGACTTTAAACTTCCTTTGTAGCTTGATATATTAAGGAAGTAATGACTTTGGATAATTGCAAGTATTTCCATTAAAAGAGCCATTGGCTGAGCGATGACATTATACCGACCCTGAAAATTAATTTGTAAAAAATCTGCCCACAATACAAAACACACTTTCATTTATTTTGCCGCATAAAGCCATTGCAAGAAAAAATGAAAGCGTGTTTTCGCCACCCAAAAAGAAAGACAAAAAAGCAGCTCTAAAAACAGGGCTGCTTTTTATTTTCTCTGATTTTATTGTACTACAATAAGCGGCCATCACTTTTTAATATCTGAAAAGTGTGAATCTTGTAATTATTTTGAGAAGTTATGCAACGGCAACCATGACAAAGAACCTCACTTTTGCATTATACAAAATTACATCAATTAATACTAAAACAAATGAGGAATAATAAATTCAATGTGTTGCAAGTAAATATATTAATAGCTGTAATCATTAGCACGTAATCATTTATGAACAATACCTCCAAAAACACAAAAGATGTTGCACAAGGACACAACAAAGCTAAGTTTGATGAAAGTGGGAATGAAAAATTTGCACAGTTTCTTGTAAACACTGCGGAAATTAACATGGAAGAAATCAGTTTAGGACAATTAGCATAGCAAAAAGGCAGTATGTATCATGTAAAAGAATTGGGGATAAGATAGACGATGTGCACACACAATCATTAGCTGATTTAACCACGTTGTCAAAAATAAAAAATATATCACTACCAACGGCGCTAATCGAAAACGGAAAAAATGCTTAAAAAAACTGAACGGTAAATCAGGAGATGATTTTGGGAAAGAATATATTAGCATGATGGTGAATTGATATAAAAAAGCAATTGAACTTTTTGAAAAAGCATCTACCGATTGCACTGACCCTGACATTAAAGCATGGGCGACCGCAACACTGCCGGCACTTAGAACACACCTTGACCAATCATTAATGTGTCAAAAGCAATGTGAGAAAATGTAATCATCATTAAAAATAAATTTAATTCATAAATAAATTTCAAACAACAAATAACAATTAAACAAAATGGAAAAAGTAAAAACAATTGAAGTGTTAAACACGCTTATCACTATCAACAACGATAGAATTGAGGGTTACGAAACAGCTGCAAAGGAAACTGAAGAACAAGATTTAAAAACGTTTTTTAGCGAACTAAAGCAAACAAGTCTGCACTGCAATAAAGAACTTACAAGCGAAGTAACAAAATTAGGTGGCACAGCTACAGATGGAACAAAAACAACCGGCAAATTTTTCCGTGTGTGGATGGATGTTAAAGCAGCACTTACAGGTAAAGACCGTAAAGCAATTCTAAACTCATGCGAATATGGTGAAGACGTGGCAAAAGACACTTATGAAAAAGCATTGAAAAATGATTCTGAAAATTTAAGTGCCGAACAAAAAACTATGATTAAAGCACAGCACACTTTGCTCTTAGCCGACCACAACAAAGTAAAATCTATGAGAGATTTAGTAACGGCCGAGTAATAAAAACACATCATTAAAGCATAGGCATGAATTTATTTTTCTGCCTATGCTTAAATGTAAAACGAAAAATGGAAAAGAAAAAAATTAGTATTAAACAAAAAAAAGTGGTAAAAGTAATGCATCAATTTAAAGAGGGCGAATTGCATTCCGGCAAAACTGATACGATTGTAACAAACCCAAAACAAGCAATTGCCATTGCACTGAGTGAGGCTGAAAAACTTAAAAAATAAACCATCATGTGGAAAGAAGTAAACAATCAACTACAACGCAGCTTTGAATTTAAGGATTTTGTAGAAGCTTTTACGTTTATGACAAAGATTGCTTTTGCCGCTGAAAAAATGGGCCATCATCCAAATTGGAGTAATGTGTACAACAAGGTAGATATAAAACTATACACGCACGAAGAGAAAGATAGCATTACAGAAAAAGATGTAAAACTTTCAAAGGAAATAGATAAAATTTTCAATAAAGAATAATTATGAGACATATTACTATCATTTCCTCCAGCGTTAGAGAAGGGCGAAAAAGCCATAGAGTGGCGCTATATTTTCAATCGTATTTACAAGAAAATAAATTAGCCATTACTGGAATTTTGGATTTAAAAGCTTGCAACTTTCCCCTCTTTCAAGGCACTTTAAAAACATTGATTCAACCGGCCGAAAAGGTTCTTGAATTTGCAGCTAAGATTAAATCAGCAGAAGGAATTATCATCGTTACGCCTGAATATAACGGAGGCTATCCTGCAAGTTTGAAGAATGTTATTGACCTACTGTATGAAGAATGGAAACACAAGCCGATTGCGATAGTTACTGTTTCAAGCGGACCGTTTGGCGGTAGCCAAGCATTGATTTCACTTCAGTTTACACTCTGGAAAATGAGGGCTTGGACTATTCCGGCTATGTTTTCTGTTCCAACAGTTGATAAAGCTTATGACGATAAGGGAAACGCAATGGATAAATCTAACTCCGACAAACTTGCTGGAATTTTTATTACAGAACTACTTTGGTGTATTGAAGCCGATAGGGCACCTCAACATCAACTAGCTTTTTGATTATTACATTTTAAAAAACAAAATTATGTCGATACAAAGCACTAATCCTGCAACTAATAAAGTGGTTAAAACATTTGAAGAAATGTCTGAAACTGCAGTTGATCATTCGATTGCAAAATCAGTTGAAACATTTGCTATTTGGAAAAAGACACCCTATTCAGAAAGAGCAGAATTATTGCACAATGTGGCTGGTTTGCTAAGAGAGAAAAAGAAAGAGCTTGCCCAGTTAATCACCCTTGAAATGGGTAAATTGGTTTCCCAAGCTGAAGGAGAGATTAAACTAAGTGCAGAAATTTTTGATTATTATGCCAACCACGCGGAAGCATTTTTAGCGGATAAGATACTAAATCCGGTTCATGGACAAGCATTGGTGAGAAATAGCCCAATAGGTGTATTACTAGGTGTGCAACCTTGGAATTTTCCTTTCTATCAGGTTGCACGTTTTGCAGCACCCAATATAATGGTGGGTAACACCATTTTAATTAAACATGCTTCAATTGTTCCGCAATGTGCTATAGCCATTGAGGAAATGTTTTTAGAAGCAGGTGCCCCAATTGGCCTTTACACCAATCTGCTTATATCCGGAAAAAGAGCATCAGCCTTAGTTGCTGATAAAAGAATTAAGGGCGTTTCGCTTACGGGTAGTGAAGCTGCAGGTGCAAGTATTGCAAAAGAGGCCGGTAAGTATTTAAAAAAATCTGTTTTGGAATTAGGAGGCAGTGATGCATTTATTGTGTTGGATGATGCAGATATTGATAAAGCAGTTGAATGGGCTGTGGTAGGCAGAATCAACAACAATGGCGAATGTTGTATTGCATCAAAAAGATTTATTGCAGTTGAAAGTATAGCTGATGATTTTTTTGAAAAATTTAAAAGCAAACTAGCAGGTTTGGTAGTTGGCAATCCAATGGAACCCAATACTAATATAGGTCCATTGAGCAGTGAGGAAGCTGCGGTTAAAATAGCCGATCAGGTAAAGAGAGCAGAGGCCGGAGGTGCTAAAATTCTATTAGGAGGCAAAAGAATAGAGCAACCGGGCGCCTATATGGAGGCTACCGTTATTACCAATATGCTCCCTGATAACCCTGTGTACTACGAAGAGTTTTTTGGTCCCGTTGCAGTTCTTTTTAAAGTTAAAAATGAACAGGAGGCAATTGATTTAGCAAACGATTCTCCTTTTGGTTTAGGTGGCTCAGTGTTCACACAAGATATAGAAAGAGGCAAACGAGTAGCCGACCAAATTGATACAGGAATGGTTTTTATTAATCATCCAACATGGACGCAAGCAGATTTACCGTTTGGCGGTACCAAAGGTTCCGGTTACGGAAGAGAACTTTCTGAATTAGGAATTAATGAGTTTGTAAATAAAAAACTAATAAGGGTTAGTGAATTAAGCGACCCGTTCTAATTTAAAGATTGATAAAATAAATTTTATTTCACTATTTAAAAATAAAAACAATGAACTACGATAATTATAAAAAATGTATTGACGCTTGCCTAGAGTGTGCATCACTTTGCAACAATTGTGCTTCATCCTGCCTAAAGGAAGAAGATGTTAAAATGATGGCATCTTGTATTCAACTAGATATGGAATGTGCAGCTTTATGTTATGCTTCAGCGCAGCTTATGAGTTTGGGTAGTAAAAAAGCAATGGCTTTGTGCAAGTTATGTGCCGAGGCATGTGAAGCATGTGCAGATGAATGCAGCAAGCATGAAAATGAGCATTGTCAGGCATGTGCAGCAGCCTGCCGGAAATGTGCTGAAATGTGCAGGAATATGATGTAAGATTTTATTCATCAAGCAAGCAGCATAATATGTTTGTATAAGATTGAATGAAATATCAGAATAAATGTTGCAATGTATCTTTCAAAAACTTTTTAAACCTTTTAATAAAATGAACACAAAGCAAATTGTACTATCCAACAGACCGAAGGGAAAACCAGTGATAGAGAATTTTGAAACTAAAAATATAATGCTACCCGAACTTGCGGATAAGGAAATATTTTTAGAAGCAATGTGTTTTTCTGTTGATCCATATATGAGGGGCCGAATGAATGATGCCAAATCCTATGCTCCTCCATTTGAATTGGGAAAGCCAATTACCGGTGGTGTAATAGCTAGAGTGGTAAAAAGTAATACCACCAATTTTAAAGAAAATGACATTGTAACAGGTAATCTACCCTGGCAGCAGCATTGTATTGCAACTGAAAAAAGCATTCTAAAAATTGATACTTCAATTGCTCCTGCAAGTTATTTTCTTGGTGTATTAGGAATGCCCGGCCTTACCGCTTATTTTGGTTTAATGCATATTGGTAAACCAAAAGCAGATGAAACGGTTGTGGTGTCCGGTGCTGCAGGTGCTGTTGGTCTTGTTGTTGGTCAAATAGCCAAAATGCAGGGTTGTCGTGTAGTTGGGATAGCCGGCACCGATGAAAAAGTAAAATTATTAAAAGAAGAGTTTGGCTTTGATGAGGTCATAAATTATAAAACCTGTACCGATTTAAAGAAAGCAATTGCTGATGCTTGTCCAAAAGCAGTTGATATATATTACGATAATGTTGGTGGTGAAACTTCGGATGCTGTTATTAGCAGTATAAACTTTAATGCAAGAATTGTATTGTGCGGACAAATTGCGTTATACAACAGTACTGAAATACCAATGGGTCCCCGAATTCAACCAATGTTATTAACCAGGAGTGTATTAATGCAAGGTTTTATTGTAGGCAATTACCAAAGTCAATTTGGTGAAGGAAGCAAGCAATTGGCCACTTGGGTAAAAGAAGGTAAATTAAAATACAAAGAAACCATTGTAAAAGGCTTTGATAAATTACCTGCTGCATTGCTGGGGTTATTTGAAGGTGATAACATTGGGAAAATGATTGTTGAATTATAAATTTTTAATTAAATAGAAAATGAAAATATTAATGGTATTAACTTCGCATAGCGAGTTAGGAAACACAGGAAAAAAGACAGGCTTTTGGATAGAAGAATTTGCGGCTCCTTATTATATATTTCTTGATGCGGGAGCTTCAATAACAATTGCAACTCCAAAAGGCGGGCAGCCTCCTATAGACCCATCAAGCGATACTGCTGAAAATCAAACAGCAGCTGTTATTCGGTTTAAAGCAGATAAAAGTTTACAAAATATTTTATCAGCAACGCATTTACTATCTACTATTTCAGCCGATGATTATGATGGTATATTTTACCCTGGTGGGCATGGGCCTTTATGGGATTTAACAAATGATGCCGATTCAATAAATTTAATTGAGCATTTTTGGAAAAGTAAAAAACCTGTGGTGGCCGTTTGTCATGCACCGGCTGTTTTATTGAATGTAAAAGATGATGAAGGCAGCTTATTAGTAAAGGGCAAAAATGTAACCGGATTTACTAATAGTGAAGAAGCTGCCGTTGGGCTTACGGAGGTAGTTCCTTTTTTATTAGAAAATGAATTAAAGCATAATGGCGGAATCTATTCTAAAAAAGAGGATTGGGCTTCTTATGTTATAAAAGACGGTATGCTTATTACGGGACAAAATCCTGCATCTTCTGAAGCAGCAGCGAAAGCGTTATTAAAGATCCTGATAGTTTAACAAATACAGGTAAGGCAATAGACCGGTTTGTTAGCGAAACGACAAATGAATTTTCAACTTTGAATTATCAGAAATTATAGCATTAATAGAAAGTGAATTGCACTCAAATGGATTTATAAATAATTCACCCATTGTAAATTATTTGAACTTTTATTTCCGGCAATTATCTTAAAATCAAAAACATAAATTATCAATCTGGAATTCATGAATAAATTATCATCAACTTGGAAATTCATCATAGCAATTGCGCTATGCGAAGCAGTTGGAATCATTAGCGGACTATTAGCAAGTGCTAACAACAACTTGTGGTTTGACGCTCTCAACAAACCAACATGGAATCCACCTGCATACCTATTTGCCCCAGTTTGGACAACGCTGTATTTATTAATGGGAATTTCCTTAGCACTTATTTGGAAAAACAAAGCCCCCGAACGAAGCAAACGCAATGCCTATTTATTATTCGCCACGCAACTATTTCTAAATTTTTGGTGGAGCATTTTCTTTTTTCATTTTCACTCCCCTGCATTGGCTTTAGTAGATATTGTTTTAATGGTAATAGTAATCATACTCACCATTTTTAGTTTTTCCTCTTTCTCAAAAGCTGCTGCATGGCTGCTTGTGCCTTATATATTATGGGTGTCATTCGCAACAATTTTAAATTTTTCAATTTGGTATTTAAATCGTTGACCTGAAATAATACAAAATCAGTCAACTCATAAAAAACACACCTTTTAAAAAACACTGCAAGCCAACACAAGGTGTTTTTTTGCCTCAATAGCCACTGCTCGAAAATGCCTCCGTAATTGCATCCTAAGTATCAACCGCCGACATGTTCGAGCAGTGGGTATTGCCTCCATTTAAATATACAAATCGGCAAAACCCTGCGAACAGATTTTGTAATAAATGAAATTTATTTCGAATTTCTCGAGTTCCATTTTTCGCAAGGTTGAGGAGGATTAATTAATTTTTTTCGGGCGCAAGAACCCTCATCGAATATACTTTTGGTATCAGAAGTGAACAACGCAAGACATGTCCGAGCAGAGGTTATTGCCTCCATTTAAATATACATATCGGCAAAACCCTGCGAACAGATTTTGTAATAAATGAAATTTATTTCGAATTTCTCGAGTTCCATTTTCGCAGGGTTGTGCAGGATTAATTAATTTTTTTCGGGCGCAAGAACCCTCAAGCATTCCTTCGGTATCATAACGTTACGCAACTAATACTATTTATTTCGAATTTTCGCATACCACCTTTCCCAGGGTTGTGTAGGATTGACGATTAATTTGTGACAAGGTTATAAGGGTTTAAATATAGTTTTTGAGTCCAGAGGTATTCTTTATAGTGCGGTGTGGGTGATGGTATTTGTGAAAATGTGACATGACGAGGATTAACTTTTTTCGCTGAATTTAATGCGGTTTGTAGGAAAGGTGATGGTAGATTGGTATTTTTGATTTTGCATGCACCTAGAGTTCGCTTATTCGCCCAAATTGGTGTGATTGGTGAAGTAAAGGCGCGACTAGAAAATAGTTAGCTGCAACCGTACGAATCTCATGAAAACGAACAATTTAGAAAATGCTATAATTAACCATAGACTAATTGACATTAATTTATTTGATGAGCAGATTACCTATACGGGAATCTGTTTACTTGCGAGCAAAAAAATTGTCGTAATAGTTAATTACAATAACAAACTAAAAATATTTGATGGGTTCTCAATATTTAGAAATGAAAATTTTGACAGCTTTGAAACTTGGAAAAAAAAATGGATAAAATATAACTATGATAATTCAATGGATTTTATTAAAAGATATAATGTAAATAAATTGCGGACATTTTATTCCTGGTTTAAGCAATTAGCCAACAAAGGATTTGTGGCATTTTTTACTGATAATGATTTAAAGACGTATTATGTCGGCAAAATAACAGAAGTTGATGCTAAAAAGATAAAAGTAAATCTAGTTGACAAGAAAGGAAATTTTATAAGCCGTAAAGTATTTAATATTGTTAACATCAACTACTTTAGTTTTGACACTGGTTACGAAACTAAATTATTTAAAAAAGTGATTCCATATCTAGAACCAAAATAAAATAACACGGCAGCAGCTAACAGCTTTGCAATAGGCGGGGTTTTGTGCTCCTCAGACAGTTTAGTGGTAGCCGAAAGTTTTGTGCTCCGCATCAACATTAGTGGTAAAAATTCCGCCCATCGCAAAACTGCTGCATGTTATGCGCTATAACCCACAAAAACTATGAAAGAAACAATTGTAAACAAATTCAGCGATTTACATGATTTATTCGAAACATCCGAAAGACTCACTATTTACAGAGGTCAATCTGATGCAGAATGGGACCTACTGCCGAAAGCTGGCAGAAAACCTTACAATGAAATTAATGATATTTCTGCTCTTGAATTTTTCCAATCTAATTCAATTCCTTTTCTAGATATAAAAACAGAAGACGACTGGGATTGGCTTGCATTAGCTCAACATTACGGTGTTCCGACAAGGCTACTTGATTGGACAACCAATCCACTAATTGCAACTTTCTTTGCTGTATCTGAAGATTTAGATAAAGACGCAGCAATATTTAAGTTTGACTACAAAGACTTTTATAATAAAACAGCAAAACCATTTGAAGTTAAGACAGTTTCAGTTTATAAACCTCGAGCTATTACTAGGCGAATCATAGCACAACAAGGTTTATTTACCTTACATCCAAAACCTAATGTTCCGTTTTCAAAAGCACCTGCAAAAGGAGAACTTGAGAAAATAATCATAACGAAAAAGTACAGACAGAAATTGAAATTTGAGCTCCATAAATATGGATATAATCACTTTTCAGTTTTTCAAGATATTCAAGGACTAGCCCAATATATCGATTGGAGATGGATTAATAGAGAAAAAAAGTAGTAAAGCGCATAACACTTGCTAAAACTCATGGCTAGTTTTTCGGTAAATTGTTCGTTTACTTTTCATAACTTCGCTCGGTCGGTTATGGAAAAAAAGCTTTCCACAAGCCGCCACGAGCTCTAGCAAGGAACCGTTACCAACTCATCCAATCACCAAATCTATCCCACCCTAATAAAGCAAATCGAGAGCAAAACACTCCCGATTTACTTCAATATTTTACAGGGCAATAATATTCAAATCTTTTGCCTTAGCCCATTCCGCACTTATTATAGACCTTAATGCAATAATACCGATAACATAGTTGAAACCGGCTGATGTATATTGCTCAATTATGGTATCAAAGTCGCTTAAATTTATTGCAGTTTCATTTTTAAAACGAACATACACTTTAATAGGAATGTTATTGTTAAGCAATAACTTGTCTTGCACAAGTAATCCGCTTACGGTATTTTTTGCCAACTGCTGCGCTGTTTTTCGGTATTCGTATTTGTAATTATAACTCAACGCCGAAATATCACTTAATACCGCAGAGCCGGTTGGCGTGCTGCCTGCCCCTTTGCCGACAAAAAATTGCTTATCCGAAAATGTACTTTCTACAATAACACCATTATACTCGTTATTGATATTGGTTAATTGCGAGTTACCGTTTACAAAATGTGGAAACACGTAAGCGTATATTTCATCATTCACTTTTCGGCACTTGGCAATTAATTTAATGCGTGCGTGTTTTTCTTTGGCATAATTAATATCAAAATCATTAATGCGGTTGATGCCAAAATTGTAAATATGTTCAGGCTTTACAAATATGCCGAATGCATGCAATAATAAAATGCACAGTTTAAATTTCGGATCAAATCCTTCAATATCCATGCTTGGTTCTTTTTCCGCAAAGCCCAAATCCTGTGCTTCTTTTAAAGCTAAATCAAAGCTTTTTCCTTCATCAAATATTTTGGTCAAGATATAATTCGTAGAGCCGTTAAATATACCCTCCAAGCTATGCAGCAAATCGTTGTCGTAATATTCTTCTAAATTTCTGATTATCGGAATACTTGCGCAACACGCAGCTTCATATAAGAACGGCACATGATATGTTTGTTGCATTTGATATAAGGTATACAAATTATTAGCAATCATTTTTTTACTCGCACTCACTACTGCTTTGCCGTTTTGCATAGCAGTTGATACGATTTCAAAAGCAGCTATATCATCGTTAATTAATTCCACTATTACATCAATTTCAGGGTCGTTTAATAATTCATCTTTATTGGTGGTAAACAGCGTTGCGTCAATACTTCTCACCTTTGTATCATCTTTAATACAAATCTTTTTTATGGTTGCTTTCAGGCCTTGTGTGCGCGATAAAACTTCATACAGTCCTTGTCCCACACAACCAAAACCAAATACACCTAATGTTAGTTTTTTACGTATCATGATATCGTTGTCAGGTTGGTTTTATAATTTACTTCTTCAATTATGGATAGCTCATTTTGTACATTATTTGAAATGTATAACGCTTCAAAAGCTTGCGCCAAATCTTGTATTAAATCTTCAGCCGCCTCAATACCGCACGATAATCGAATGAGTGAATTTTGAATACCCGATTTTTTTCTAGTTACTTCCGGTATCGATTTGTGGGTCATACTTGCGGGGTGACATAACAAACTTTTTACACCGCCGAGACTTTCGGCACATTTAAATAATTTTGTTAAGCTGCAAAAGCTATTTGCATTTTCAACGGTATCTGCTTTTAAGCTAAAACTCACCACACCACCATAATAATGTTGTTGCGCCTTAGCGATCTCATGATTTTTATGTGAAGGCAAACCGGGATAATAAATTTTGTCTACCCAATTTAGTCGCGACAGATATTCAGCAACTGCTAATGCATTATTGCTCGATTTCTCTAATCGCAATGGCAAAGTTTCAATTCCACGAATGGTTAGCCAACTGTCGAATGGTGCTAAAATACCACCACTCGCATTTTGAATGAATTTTATTTTTTCTGCTAATTCCGGTGTTTTAACTACAACTAAACCGGCAATTACATCGCTATGTCCTGCCAGGTATTTTGTTCCTGAATGCACAATAATATCGGCACCCAAAAGCAATGGCTGCTGCCCAACGGGCGATGCAAAAGTATTATCTACCACCACTAATGCATTATACTGATGTGCAATTTTACTAATAGCTACGATATCTGAAATTTTTAACGTCGGATTAGTCGGCGATTCTAACCAAACCAACTTAGTGTTGCCGTTTATTGCATTAACAACATTGCTGACTTCAGTGGTGTCAACGTATGTTACTTTAATACCAAACTTCTCATAAATATGCGTGAATAACCGAAATGCTCCGCCATAAATATCGTCAACTGCTAATATTTCATCTCCGCTTTTTAACAGTTTTAATACTGCATCAATAGCTGCTAATCCGCTTGCAAATGCAAATCCTGCTGCCCCGTTTTCGAGTGTAGCAATTAAATCTTCTAATGCTTTTCGCGTTGGATTATTGCTGCGTGCATAATCATAACCTTTGTGCACACCGGGACTTTCTTGCACATAAGTTGACGTTTGATAAATAGGAACTGAAATGGCACCGGTTAATTCATCTACCGGAATTGCATGAATAATACTTGTTTCTTTTTGCATAAAAAAGTGTTTTTTGATTGTGAAATAAATTCGCATCAGAAAACACTTATCAAAAATAATTTCTACCGAAAAGCCTTTCTGTGTAGATGTTGCAGCTTGTATCTATTTACAGGCGTCGGCACCGGACAAAAAAAAAGCCCACCGATAAATTGGTGAGCCTAAAATATTTTTAGTGTATCTCTCCAACTTATCTTTCTGAAATTAGCACCTTCATAACAACGAGTTAAATTGTTATGGGTTGCCAAGGTATCAAAGGGTCAGTCCCTCCACCTTTCTTGATAAGTAAATTCTAAAGAACGTGATGCAAAGATATAGGCACGGAAATTGAAATTGCAAATATTTTTTAAAAATAAATTTTTGCAACCCTGATTTTCAATCGGCAAATGCCAATCATTTCAAACAATTAAATCAGTTGTGAAATAACTATCATTAAAGCATTTGAGCTTAAAGTTCGCTTGTTTAATATTGGGTCAATAACCATACTGCCCAAGCACCTAAAATAATTTCTAAAATGGCAATAATAAATGCGTTATTCGACGAATTCCCTTTTTGAAAGATAGAAATCCATCTACCCACTACCACACCGGCATATAGAAAAACGGAGTAAAATACACCCGCAAACTCCAAACTTTCGTTGGTGGCACAAATGGCATACATAACAGCCCAAGCTCCTTGAAGTCCCACATAAATGGCAAAATATTCAGAACGCCCTGAAACATTTAAAAATGATAGGCCTGAAAAAGTAGCTGTATTAGTTGGCTGAATCATGCACCAGATGGCAAATGCGCCATACATAACTGCGTTAATCCATAAATATATTTCTGCATTCATATCAATAAATTGGTTTTAGCCCCTAAATATAGGTTATTTTTGAACGGAGATGGAAAAATTACCAATACTATACGAAGACAAACACTTGATTTTAGTCGACAAACCGGCAGGCATTGCCGTAGAACGCGACCGTTATCGCAACCCAAGTGTGGAAGGAAGAATTGCTGATTATTTTAATACGCTCAAGTTGCCACACAATACTATTATTGGCATTGCACACAGGCTCGACAGGCCCGTAGGAGGAGTGATGATAGTCGCTAAAAAGAAATCGGTATTGGTCGATATTAATAAACAATTTGAATTAGGCACTATCAAAAAAGTGTATTATGCCATCACTGAAAATAAGCCTGAAAAATTAAAAGGAACGCTGAATAATTTTATATATAAAGATGTTGCCAATAAAAAGGCCATCATTTTCGATAAGACTTCAAGAAGCAGAGTTGCTTGCAGTCTCGACTACAAATATATGGGAGAAACCGGCTTCGGTTCGCTCATTCAAGTAATGCCACATACCGGAAAATTTCACCAAATACGCGCACAATTTGCTTATATAGGATGTCCGTTAGTTGGCGATGAGAAATATGGTGCCAAAAAACAATTTAAAGAAAACACCATTGGCTTACATGCGTTTTCATTAACGTTTGTGCATCCAATCGATAAAGTAGAAATGACTATCGAAGCGCCACTTCCTGAAGAATGGCAATTAATTAATCTGGAATAAATTCTAATTTCCTGGTCGATAAATCTGCTTTTTGTACTTTAATGCGTATCGTATTACCAAGCTCATAATTAATTGAATTAGTTAAACTCACTAATCTTCTGCGCTTTTCATCATACATTAATTCATCGCGAATATTATCAACGTGAATCATGCCTTCGCATTTGTTTTCTACAATTTCCACAAAAATGCCCCAAGTAGTTATGCCGGAAATTACACCGTCAAAACTTTCGCCTATATGTTTAGTCATATATTCTACTTGTTTATATTTTACACTTTCACGTTCTGCTTCCATTGCTTTGCGCTCAGTTGCTGATGAATGTCGGCATTTGTCTTCCAATTTATCTTTATCAGGATATAACAGTTGGCTCTGGTCTAACACATTCGCTAAAACACGATGCACCATTAAATCCGGATAACGTCGTATCGGTGACGTAAAATGGGTGTAATGTTCAAATGCTAATCCGTAGTGACCAATATTTTTTGTCGTATACACAGCTTTTGCCATACATCTAATTGCTAAGCTTTCTAAAATATTCTGCTCCGGTTTACCTTTAATGTCAACCATTAATCGATTGAGCTCCGCAGAAATATTTTTTGGAGAATCTAATTTTAATTTATGTCCAAAACGTTTGGCGTTTTCACCAAACTCTTCCAATTTTTGCATATCCGGCGTATCATGCACACGATAAACAAACGGCACTCGGGTATAATTTTTTGAAAGATGGAATGCTACTCTGCGATTGGCAAGTAACATTAAATCTTCAATTAACATGTGTGCCTCTTTTCTTTCTTTTACATACAATCCTGTTGGAACAAAATTTTCATCAAGAATAAATTTTACCTCCTGCGTTTCAAATGAAATAGCACCACTGCTGAATCGTTTTTCGCGCAATAATGTGGAGATTTTATTAATTGCTAAAATTTCATCAACATATTCACCTGCTTTGTTTTCTATAATTTCTTGTACTTCTTCATAAGTAAATCTTCTATCAGAATAAATTACAGTTTTACCAAACCATTCGTTTATAATATTACCTGACTCATCCATATCAAATATGGCACTGAAACATAATTTATCTTCATGCGGTCGCAATGAACAAACATTATTAGATAATTTTTCCGGTAACATTGGAATAACCCTGTCTACAAGATAAACAGATGTGCCACGCGTATAAGCTTCTTTATCAATAGGCCCTTCGGGAATTACATAATGCGATACATCGGCAATGTGCACACCTATTTCAATTAATCCATTGTCTAATATTCTGTATGATATGGCATCATCAAAATCTTTTGCATCATACGGGTCGATGGTAATTGTAAAAATATCACGCACATCTCTGCGGCGCTTTATTTCCGCTTTTGTAATTTCAATTGGTAATTCGGCAGCTTGTCTTTCAACTTCTTCGGGAAATATATAATTAATGCCTGTTTCTACTAAAATTGTTTCCATGTCGCTGGCGTGGTCACCTGCATTACCCAGCTTGCTCACTACTTGTGCAATCGGATTTTTCATGTTTGGCGGCCAATCTTTTATGCGCATAATAATTCTATCGCCGGTGACTAATTTATGCTCTTTTACTTCTTCATTAGGTATATAAAAATCGTAGTTATTGAAACGATCGTCAGTTACACCAAAAGCATATTTTTCTGATATATCTACCTTCCCAATAAATAATTCTTTTCCGCGTTTAATTATTTCTACTATCTCGCCATCCGGTTTTTTCTTTTTGCCTAAAGCTGTTATTTTCACCCTAACGGTATCACCATTAAATGCGCGATTAGTTCTGTGAGACGGCACAAACACATCATATAAATGTCCATCAATAATTACATAAGCACTGCCATTTTTGGTCATATCTACAATACCAATTAAGGTATTTATGCTAGGTGCTTTTTGTTTGGTTCTGAAAATATCAGGTGCATACTCCTCAATTTTACCCGCTGCAACCAGGTTTTCGATGGCATCAAATACACCATCTAACTGACCGGTTTTGCCGGCCCATTTGAATATTACTTTAAGTGATGCACCCTTCGACGATTTGTCGACAAGAAATGCAAATAATTCTGATTCGAAATCTCTCCCCGCTTTAACTAATCGGGTTTCGGGTCTCTTTTTCTTCTTTGACATATGGTAAAGATACACTTCCGAATACAATTTCGTTCAACACCACGCACATGCTCAGTTGCCAAATATGCAATAATGTTGATTTTATTGGTCGATTAATAGATGCGCTACAAAACCCTAAACATTGCTTATTGTAATTGCTTCCACCATTCATTATTGTCGGAAAAGTCAATGGCAATCGACTCATTTTAATTCCTGTTCAACTGAATTATACGTTTACTTCTTCGTAATTTTCCGCCCTCGTTTATGTCGAAACTGAAACCATATATACTCATTTTGGTGTTTGGAAGTGTGCTTTTCCTCCCTTTTTTAGGGAATGCACATCTGTTTGACTGGGATGAAATCAACTTTGCCGAAACATCGCGCGAAATGGTGCTCACCGGAAACTATACGCAAGCTCAAGTAGATTATCAGCAATTTTGGGAAAAACCACCGTTGTTTTTTTGGCTGCAAAGTGCTTCGATGAACATTTTTGGTATCAACGAATTTGCTGCGCGTTTTCCAAATGCTGTTTGCGGAATAATTACACTCATGTTATTGTTTGCCATTGGCAAAAAATTGAAAGATGAACAATTCGGATGGTTGTGGGTAGCCTGCTATGTCGGTAGTATTTTACCGCAATTTTATTTTAAATCGGGCATCATTGACCCTTGGTTTAACCTGTTTATGTTCATCAGCATTTATGCATTCGCAACTTACACCCAACAAAAATTTGCGTTAAAATGGTTACTTATTTCCGGACTTGCTGCCGGACTCGCTGCATTAACAAAAGGACCTGTCGGAATCGGAATTGTGGGGATTACTATTGGTGTATATTATGTGCTGCAAAAATTCAAATCGTTTCCGCCAATATTGCATATATTTTATTTTATCGGATTTGTAATGTTAAGTATTTTACCTTGGGTTTTAATTGAGGTAATGCAAAACGGAACTTGGTTCTTATCCGAATTTTTTAAATATCAAATTCGCTTGGCAACTACCGAAGATGCTAGTCATGGAGGGTTTTTCGGCTATCACTTTGTTGTGATATTCTTTTTCTGTTTTCCGGCTTCTGCGTTTTTAATCAGACCATTATTTGCTAAAAACAATAATGATGATGCACTGCATAATTTTAAAAAATGGATGGCAATTACATTTTGGGTGGTGCTTATATTATTTTCAATTGTGCAAACTAAAATTGCGCATTATTCATCAATGGCATATTTTCCTGTTACGTTTTTGGCTGCGTATG
>JANMLV010000192.1:0-15697 GCA_031372705.1 Bacteroidota bacterium
GCAGGCGGGTATGTCGAATACGATGCTGCAGGTAAGTGCCACCATTCGGGATATCTTGCCGGCAAAAGATATTTTAATGAATATTTGGAACGGCTATAATGATGCAAAACAAAGGATTCTAGCTGATTAAACCGGATACAGATAAAATTGAAATTTTATCCACACTACCATGTCACAAAAATCAAATTTTTGTACAACCTTTTAATTTCAAAATATTGTTACCTTTATCAGCTAACGTTCAAAGTATGAAGACTCTAACTGTAATTTTAATCGCATTAAGCCTGACGTTTACGTCTTGTTACAATGTGGAAGACCTTCCTGACACCAATAAAATCACATATATTGTGACAGGCGACACTTTTGATGCAATTTACAAGGATCAAAATGGCACAAACCAATATGTATATGGCAGAGAAGGAAGCTACAAGGTTTATGTAGAAGATGTTGTTGGTGACCCCGTGTTTTTATTAGCAAAGGGCAGCGAAAACGTAAAAGTGCGCATCATTGTTAAAGATGGCATTGACACCGCACGCAAAGCGAAAGATACCGGTGGTGGATCATTGGTTTTTATCGACTACGTTCCGGTAAAACAGGAATAACTAAAGCTTAAAGAATAATTTACCATTTTTAACTGCTATCAATTTGATGGCAGTTTTTTTTGTACTTTTTTCAAGCACCAACCTTTAATAATTATCAACTTTTAATGGATTTATGGATTTAAGCATACAAATGCATCTAAAGGAAGTTAATCAAAATTTTTCACTTTAAATGTAAATTATATGCAGAAGTTCGCACTCCCATCCTTGATGTTCTTATTAATTACAGCAGGAATAATGCTCACAGCGAGCAAACAAAATAATCCTACAATCGAATTTACCGGAACCGCAAAATTATCAGGGTATATTTCTGATGAAACATTTGGCACTCCGGTAACAAATGCCAAAATTACGTTGGATGAAAAAAAATGGTTTCAAACAGATGAAGCAGGATTTTATGCTATCGACAAACTTGAAGCCGGGAACTACAAACTTCAAATTTATGCTTCCGGATACGATAAAAAAACAATTGATTTCTCAATAAATGCGGGTGAAATACGCACCCTTGATTTGCAATTAGCCATATCAAAACCGGAAATTAATGCAGACAAACCTGTTATAAGAGAGAACAAACAAGTTGACGGCATTACCATGGAAGGTCAAGAATCTGATGAAGCCACTGATATTAATTATTTAGTAGCGCCTGCATATAAAATTAGCAGTGATGCAAACGAAGATATTTATATTAACGATGATTATGAGCACAACACAGAAGCTTACAATACTATTAATGAAAACACTTTTAAACAAGTAATTGGAAACCCACTTTCCACTTTCTCAATTGATGTAGACAATGCGTCATATTCAAATATTCGACGCATGATTAATTATGGACAAACGCCACCAAAAGATGCAGTTCGTGTTGAAGAAATGTTGAATTATTTCGACTACACCTACGCACAACCAAAAGGCAATGAACCATTTGCCATTAATTATGAAATGAGTGAATGTGCTTGGAACCCCGAAAGTAAAATTGTAATGATTGGCTTACAAGGTAAAGACATTGATTACAGTGAAGCAAAAGCCTCAAACTTAGTATTTTTAATTGATGTGAGTGGAAGTATGGCGGCTCAAAATAAATTGCCTTTAGTTATAAGCTCATTAAATAGTTTAGTTGACAATTTAAATGAACGCGATAAAGTAGCATTAGTTGTTTATGCAGGTGCAGCCGGCGAAGTATTGCCATCAACACCGTGCAATCAGAAAGCAACAATAAAAGCAGCGCTAAATAACCTACAAGCCGGTGGCTCAACAGCAGGCGGTGCGGGCATTGCATTAGCTTATGATATTGCCGATAAAAATTTAATTGAGGGTGGAAACAATCGCGTTATTTTATGCACCGATGGCGATTTTAATGTTGGCGCAAGCAGCGATGCAGAAATGACCAAGCTTATGGAGGAAAAACGCGAAAAAGGTATTTTTATTACCATTTGCGGGTTTGGAATGGGCAATTACAAAGACAGTAAAATGGAAACAATGGCCGACAATGGCAACGGAGCCTATTATTATATTGATGGAGAAAACGAAGCAAAAAAAGTATTTACTACCGACATGCGTGGAACATTATTTACAATTGCAAAAGATGTGAAAATACAAATTGAATTTAATCCCGCATTGGTGGAATCATATCGATTAATTGGTTACGAAAATCGTCAATTAAACAAAGAAGATTTTGACGACGACAAAAAAGATGCCGGTGAATTGGGCGCAGGCCATCGCGTTACGGCAATGTATGAAATAAAATTGCGCAAAGGCACATATCAGCCAAGCGGTATAAAAACAAATACTACTACCGAAGATTTAAAATATCAAACTACAACAATAAAATCTGATGCGTATAATACAGATGAAATTATGTCGCTGAAAATGCGTTACAAAACTCCTGAAGGCAGCAACAGTATGTTGATTGAAAAATCACTTTATAAAAACGTAATACCATTTGCAAGCACATCCTATAATTTTCGTTTTGCGAGTGCCGTTGTTGAATTTGGCATGCTGCTGCGCGATTCGCCATTTAAAGGCGATGCAACATACGATGAAGCAATAAAACTAGCTAACAGCGCATTAGGAAAAGATGTAAACGGATACAGAAATGAATTTGTAGAGCTGATTAAAACATTTAACGGTTTCGCGCAACAAAAATAAAATCACTTCAAAATGCGCAACTTTTTTTAATCTGTTAATAAGACAACTTAAGATTACCGATGCATAAATGTGCATCGGTAATTTTATAATTATGCGTTTATTAAATCTGTTAAGGCAGCTTCGATGTTAGGAAATTGGAAGTTAAATCCGGCCGATTGAATTTTTTTTGCACTGATATTTTGGTTAAACAAAACTGCATCTGCCATTTCACCAAGCAATAATCGCAACCCAAACGATGGAACAGGCATTAATAAATACCATTTGTGTTTAGCTTGCTTATATTGAGCAACCAAATTTTGCTGGCTAACAGGATTTGGTGCAACTGCATTAAATGTTCCTTTTATTGGATTTTCAATGGCAAAAGCTAAAATTGATGCAACATCATTAATATGAATCCAAGAATAAATCTGCTTGCCATTTCCCATAACCGGCAGCACACGCAGTCCTGCTGTTTGCACAATTTCTTTTAACGCTCCGCCTTTTAACGACAACACCACACCTATACGTACCGTAACCAACCTTGCTCCGGTTGAGGCAAATTTGGCCGTAGCTGCTTCCCATAAATTAACCGACTCACTTAAAAAACCAACACCGAGTGGTGCATCTTCTGTAACAGACGGCGTTGTTGTTTCTCCATAAAAACCAATTGCTGATGCCGCAACTACAGTCTGAATTTTTCCCGGATGAAGCTTCATCGCATCAATAAGCATTTCCGTAGACTTAGTTCTGCTATCGATAATCTGTTTTTTTCTGGTATTAGTCCAACGTTTTTCGGCAATACCTTCTCCCGCCAAATGCACCAGCACATCAGCCCAAGCAATGGCATTGCTGTCGAGCGTTCCGGCAATTACATCCCATTTAAAAATTTTCACATCTTCAGGCGCTTTGTTTCCGCGGCTCAGCCAAGCAACTTCATATCCCTTTTGTTGCAGCAACTTTGTTAATGAACTGCCAATTAGACCCGACCCACCCGTAATTAATACTTTTTGCATTAGATAAATTTAACAATTTATAAATTAACAACAATTTACTCGATTATAGGTTTAATAAAATCAACATTATTTACTTACTTTGAAGTTTAAACATTGAATATGAGCAATAAGTATTTGGTTAACATCGCACTTCTATCAGCATCTGTTATTTTTTTAACATCATGTGGCGGAAGTAACAGTAACGAAAGTGATATTGAAAACGTTGGTGTTTCTGATATAATAAGGAACATTAAACTTGCCGACAGTGATACCATTTTACCTGAGTGGAGTAAAGAAAATGTGGTTGTAAATCAATGGCCGGGCGATCCGGATAACCTGCATCCTACCAATGGCGGTACAGCAACCAGAACTTGGATAATGCAATACACAGCTAATTTCATATTAAGAAGTGATATTATTAACCTCAGTATTTGTCCCGATTTAGCAGAAGCAATGCCGGAAATATCTGCGAACAATTTAGAATACACTTATCAATTGCGCAAAGATGCAAAATGGGACGACGGTACAACTATAACCGCAGAAGATGCAGTTTTTTTATTAAAGGCAAGTAAATGTCCGCTAACCGCCAATCCAATTACTAAATCTTATTTCGAAAATATTAAAACAGTTAAAACTTATGGCGATAACCCCTATAAGTTTACAATTGTTATGAAGCGAGAACACATTAACAACGTTGTATTTTTAACTGATTATCCGATAATTCAAAGAAAATTTTTCGACCCGCAAAATACGTTGGCAAAATATACATTTGAGCAATTTGATGATCCTAATTTTGTTGCAGATGCACATAGCGATTTAACTGCCTGGGCTAATGAATTTAATGACCCGAAATACGGTGCCGACGTTACTTTATTAAATGGTTCAGGTCCTTATAAGGTGGCTTCATGGACAAGAGGCCAAACATTAATTTTAGAAAGAAAAACAAATCACTGGACGCAGAAACTTGCTAACGCTAATGAATATGAAACATCGTTTCCTGAAAAAATAATTTTTAAAATAACATCCGACCCAAACGCACAAAAATTAGAATTTAGAGCTCAAACATTTGATGCTTCAGTTTGGTTGTCGACTGCAACGGCTAAAGATTTAATGGCAGAACCTGATTTTAATAAAAATTACAATATTCAATTTACCGATAACTACAGCTATAATTATATTGGTTTAAACATGAAACCTGACGGCGTTACAAGAAAAAAATTCTTTGACGATGTAAAAGTGCGTCGCGCCATTGCGCATCTTGTTCCTGTAGATGAATTAATTCAAACTATTACGCTCACGCATGCAAAACGTCAGGTTGGCCCTATTTCGCCATTAAAAGCCGAATTTAATACAGACTTAACACCACTAGCATTCGATATTATTAAAGCCGGAACATTATTAGATGAAGCAGGATGGAAAGATACTGATGGCGACAACATTCGCGACAAAGTTATTGATGGTGTAAAAACACAATTGCAAATTGAATTCAAATATCAAGCAGGTCAAAAATTTGTTGACGATGTGGCACTAATAATAAAAGAAGCTGCATACAAAGCCGGTGTAGATTTAATTGCTTTACCTATTGAAAGCAATACACTAAAAGAACAATTGCAAAAACATGATTTCGATATGTATATGAGTGCTTGGTCGGGCGGCTCGTTACCGGAAGAATTTACTCAATTATGGCATACTGCCTCATATGCTTCAGGTGGTAGCAATTATGTAGGCTTTGGCAATAGTGCATCTGATGCATTAATTGATTCAATAAAATATACATTAGATGCTACAAAACGCATACCGATGTCGAAACGATTCCAGCAAATAATTTATGACGAGCAACCATATATCTTCTTGTATTCCGCTTCTCGTAAAAATATAATTCACAAGCGTTTCGGCAATCAAATAATGACATTCGATCGACCGGGTAATGTGCTAAACAATTTGCGTTTATTATCGCTGTATGGTTCGCAAAGCGGCGCTGTAAAAACAGATACGCATGTCGGACAATAAGTGCATTTGAGAAATACAATTGCTTTATAGTATATTTACCTTTGCAAACTGATACCACATGGGCAAATATCTACTAAAGCGTATATTATTTTTCATTCCTACGCTTATAGTTATTTCATTACTTGCATTTGTTATCAGCATAAATGCACCGGGTGATCCACTCGATAGGATGGTTACTGCGCAGGACAGCAGTGGCGAATCTAACTCCCAATCAGGCAATACCGCAAAAGAAAAAGAGCGTTGGCGGAAAAAGCTTGGGCTCGATTTACCGGTGTTTTATTTCAGCATTACCAATATTGCAACACCTGATACTTTATATAAAATTTACGACGACAACGAACGCAATTCACTAAAGAGACTTATTAATGAACATGGTAATTGGGAGCAAATATCTGAATGGAATAATGCATTACATCAATTACAACAAACCTTAAGCAATTTAAAACCTGATTCATTACAATTTGCCCAATACGGCAAAAACGAAGTGTTAGATAATATTATTGAAGCAAAGCAAAATGTTTCGGTGCTTTTATACGCATGGGATAACAAACAAATTCAAAACAAAATTAACGAGCTAAATTCATTTGCTCAATCGTTCAGCTATTTTTCAGCAGCGACCGCCGATATAACAAATGCAAGCAATAAATACAAAGCAATTATTGCTTCGCCTTCTAAAATTAAAACACTTATTCCTACAATTAATTTTTACAGATATAATCAATATCACCGCTGGATATTTGGCGATGCCGGCAACAAGAATGGCGATGATAATGCGCGTTGTCGTGGATTAATAAGAGGCGATTTTGGTTACTCTTATGAAACCAAATTACCTGTTGGCAATGTTATTGGTGAACGAATTCGCTGGTCGTTGTTTTTTACATTGATATCGGTTGTACTGGCATATATTATTAGTTTGCCAATTGGTATTAAAGCTGCTGCAAATAAAAATTCCGTGTTTGATAAAACATCATCGGTAGTGCTATTTATTTTATATGCTATGCCAACTTTTTGGGTAGCAACTATTTTATTAATGACATTTGCCAACACAGAGGCCTTAAATTTATTTCCCGCGTCGGGTATACAACCTATAACCGGAATTTCTGAAGGTAGCAGTTGGCTAGAAAAAATTAAAATGCAATTACCCTACTTAGTGTTGCCAATCATTGCATATACTTATGCGCAACTTGCTTTCCTAAGCAGAATTACACGTGTTTCCATGCTGGAAGTAATTGGACAAGATTACATTCGAACTGCCCGCTCAAAAGGACTTTCAGAGCAAAAAGTAATTTACAAACACGCATTCCGAAATGCATTATTGCCGATTATAACCATATTCTCCAATATTTTTCCGCTTGCAATTGGAGGCTCGGTAATTTTGGAAACAATATTTACCATTCCGGGAATGGGACAGCAAATATTCCATGCCATACTTACAAAAGATTACCCTGTAATTATTGATGTTTTCACCTTAACAGGCGTACTTACATTAATTGGATATTTAGTAGCTGATATTTTTTATGCCATTGCTGACCCTAGAATTTCATATTCATCAAAATAATAAATGAGTATTAAAAACCAAAATACAATATTCAATTTCAGGCAATATGCTTTTAAGCAATTTAAGCATAATAAACCTGCTTATGTATCGTTGTATATTTTGGCAATTCTTGCATTTGTAGCCATTTGCGCACCCATTTTAGCAAATGAAAAACCATTGTATATTAAATATAAAGGCGAATCATTTTTCCCTGCCTTTAGTTTCAAAAATAATTATTACATCACTGATGCAAAAGGCGATACCACTAAAATCCAATTAGACATTACCGAGTGGAAACAAATGCAATTTGAAAAGGTAATTTGGGCACCAGTACCTTACACACCGGGCAAAAGCGATCGTTTAAACAGTGATTATAAATCACCCGGAGGTGAGCAAAAATTTAGAGATGCAACAGGTAACATCGTTTCAATGCCAGCAAGGTTTCGTCATCGACTAGGCACAGGCAGCAGAGGTGAAGATTTATTAGCGGGGTTAATTCATGGCGCGCGCATTTCACTTACCATCGGGTTTATTTCAATGACCATTGCCACAATAATTGGATTGCTATTAGGAGCAATGGCAGGTTATTTTGGCGATAATAAATTAGTAACCACAAGAGGTAGATTTTGGACAGTTGTTTTAGGAATAATTATCGGGTGGTTTTATGCTTTTCAGGTAAGGCAATTTAATTTACAAGATGCACTTAAAACTTCGAGCAGCGCAATAATTGTTCAATTAATGTTAAGCATCGTTATACTAACAGGCATCATTCTAGCTTTTGCTTTATTAGGCAAGCTTATTGGAAAATTACCGTTGTTGAATAAACAAGTTAATATTCCGGTAGATGCAATGGTTTCGAGGACAGTGGAAATATTTCATTCGATGCCAACATTTATCCTAATTTTAACAATTGCAGCTATTGCACGTCCGTCGCTTACCAATATTATGATTATTATTGGTTTAACATCTTGGACCGGCATTGCACGACTTACACGAGCCGAATTTCTGCGGTTGCGCAATTTGGAATACATACAGGCAGCAAGGGCACTCGGTTATTCGGAATATAAAATTATTTTAAAACATGCACTTCCGAACGGCATAGCCCCGGCTTTAGTTTCCATTGCATTTGGTATAGCCTCGGCAATTTTAATTGAATCAAGTTTGTCGTTCCTGGGAATAGGCGTGCCGGCTGATGTAGTAACCTGGGGTTCATTAGTAAACGATGGTCGCGAAAAATACAGTGCTTGGTGGCTAGTAATTTTTCCGGGATTAGCCATATTTATTACCGTTACGGTGTATAATCTGATTGGAGAAGGTTTGAGGGACGCACTCGACCCGAAACAGAAAAAATAAATCAATTTGTAACATGCTTATATCGGCCAAACTAAAATAACGTAATGGCTGTAACCGTTTTTTATGTAATTTTGAACAACATTATTGTAAAAAAATAAGCATCCTGTAAGTGAAACGAAACCAACTACTGCTAACGATTATTTTGTTCTGGTTGCCTTATTTTGCAGGTGCTCAACAAATCTATATCTCTGACCCTCAAAAAATCAGCACCGAACTGGTAGGCTATAACATCCTTGGCAAAAATAAAAACGGTGATGTAATGATTTACAAAAAATATCGATTCGAAGACGAAATCGATATTTATGATAAACAAATGAGTTTTAAACGAAGAAAAGAAATCACCATTTCAAACTTTGACTATGAAACACTCGAAGTTTATAAATCAGGTGATTATATTTTTCATTTTTACACGCACCGCGATAATAAAATGAATTACCTATCAGTTCAGCGGTATAATCAGGAAATTGAAAAGAAAGGCGGACCCATTCTACTCGATTCAACATCACTAAAGCTTGGCGAAAATTTTTCTGATTTTAAAATTGCTAAAGCAAATACAACTCCCTACTATCTCATTTATAAATATGAAATGAGTGTCGGCCGAATTGATAAATTATTGATGATGGTTATGAATGCGGATGGACTTATTCAGCAAAAAAACGAAATCAATCTACCTGATGAAAATTATACTCCCCTCCTTCTAAAAGAAACAATTTCTGATGAAGGTCAGCCGATTTTTTTATTTGAAAATGAAGACTACAATTGTAAAAAAGATAAAACTACTACGCAATATACTTTTATTTTTCCCAAAAACGGAAATACTTGGGTTTCGGCCGACATAAACGGTGACGAATATTGTCTCGATGAAATAAACTTCGCCATGGATAATTCCTTTAATAAAATTACTTCCATTTGCTTTTTAAAAGATGACAATAAAGATTACATGGTAGGTTATAAGTATTTGCATATTGATGTTAACTCAGGAGAAGTAGCACCTAACTATAATTACTTATTTCCATTGGAAACAATGGATCAAATTGCAGGATTAACTAAAGAAAAATCGATTAAAAGTTTACCTGTATACCAAATTGGAACAATTGTGCCGCGTGCCGATGGCGGTGCCTTAATGGTTGCAGAATACTATGATAAAACTGTCGAAAATTACGAGTATACCAATTACGATCCTTATTATGGTTACAGAACCTCAACCCGACAAGTTGAGTTTTACGAATATGACGACATATTGCTTTTTTCGATACAGCCGAACGGCGTTCCCAGCTGGAATAATGTAATACGCAAAAAGCAAGTGAGTCGCGAAGATAAAGGTGTTAATTCATCATATGCCATTATGAACGGCAAAGAAAAAATTACCTTTATATTTAATGAAGATGTAGATCAAAATTCAAATGTTTTACAATACGAAATGATGGCAGATGGCACATTAGACAGGAAAAGTCTTTTTAACGCCAACCAACAAGAAGTTCAAGTAAGGCCACTATCGGCAACACAGGTGAGTTATAATGAAATAGTTATTCCAAGTATCTACAAAAAAAATCTTTCGTTTGTTAAACTCCAATTCCAAAAATAAATCGTGTTAAGGATATTTCAATCATCGAACCCACTAACGCTTTTATTGCTGATACTCTATGCTGTATTGGCAAACTTGAAATGGCTAATTTATCCGGATGCGGCTGAGATTCATAATTATAGTTATATCAGTAATATTATTTTTAATAACTGGTTGCATCTTAATCAACTGCCTGAAATTGTAGTATTAACGATACATCTTGCAATTATTGTTGTTACCGGAATTTTAATTTGCTTTTTAATGCAGCAATTTAAAATAATTACGAAACCCTCCTTAATACCGGCAGCGGTATTTATTACTATTTGCAGTATTTTTCCGGCAATATTATTCAGCTCCCCTGAAATTTTATGCGGTATAATGTTGGTTTGGATATTGTTTAAAATTTTCAGCATTTATAACAAAACAAAAGCCGACATGGCTTATTTTGATGTTGGCTTAATTACCGGTCTAATTTCACTATTGTATTTCCCGGCAATTGTATTTTGCTTTTTTGGCATCATTGCCCTTTTTAGAATGCGTTCCACCTCATTTCGCGATTTCTTTATCTACCTGGTTGGCGTTTTATTAGGATATTTCCTTATTGGAACGGTAGTTTTTTGGTTCGATTTGTTACCCGACTTTGTGGCAGCACAATTTGCTTTACCTACAGGAATTTTGGTAAGCGAAGTATCTTTTTCAGTTATAACTATAGTAAAACTCAGTATAGTTGGTATCATATTTATAACTGCCCTTTTGTTTTTTAGCAATAGGTTTTCGGTAAACCTTATTCAAGTTCGAAAATATTTGGGAACTTTTATTTGGCTTTTTGTGTTTGCATTGGCAAGTTGTTTTCTTAACAATCCTTTGCAACAATACGCATTGTTTCCTTTGCTATTATCAATCTCACTGTTTATCAGCTATTATTTCTACCATTCCAAAAACCGTTTGGCCGCAGAATTAATGTTTTTGACACTTTTAGGCACCACATTAATATTCCAATATATTAACTTTGCATCTTAATCTTTACTGTTATGAAATTTGGCGTTGTAACCTTTCCGGGCTCTAATTGTGATCAAGACCTTATTCATGTTTTACGCAACGTGATGGGCTGTGAAGTGATTGAGTTATTTCATAAACAACATGATTTAGGTGGCTTAACTACCGATGATTGTGTAATGTTACCGGGAGGATTTTCATATGGCGATGCGCTCAGAACAGGCTCTATTGCTCGATTTTCACCCATTATGCAAGCCGTAATTCAACATTGCAACGCAGGTGGTTATGCTTGGGGTATATGCAACGGATTCCAAATTTTATGCGAAGCAGGTTTATTACCGGGCGTTTTACTCGAAAACAACAATCAGCAGTTTATTTGCAAAAACGTTTTCTTAACTGCCGACAACCACGATAGTCGCATTAACGCCAATATTCCGAGCGGGCAAGCACTTAAAATTCCAATTGCCCATGGCGAAGGTCGTTATTACGCCGACGAAGCCACACTTAAATCAGTAATTGATAACAATCAGGTTATTTTCCGCTATTGCGATGAGCATGGAAATGTAACCGATGCCGCCAATCCAAACGGCTCATTCCACAATATAGCAGGCATTTGCAATGCAGGACGCAATGTTTTCGGCATGATGCCTCATCCGGAGCGCGCTTCTGAGGAAATTCTTGGCAATACCGATGGAAGAATGATTTTCGAGTCATTTTTGGCACTTTCTGCCACATCTGCACGTTAATTCTATTTGATAGTCACATTTTTGTCATCGGAGCAAGCAATAATGCTTAGCTCAGTGTTAAATCGTTAAATTTGCAATCTAAATTGCTATGCAGATGGGTAAACGTTTGTTCCAACTATTTTTAGTCCTCTTTTTTACACAACAAGCTCAAGCTCAATTACTGGAACCGGTAAAGTGGGAAATGTCATCATCGCAAAGTGGCGTAAATGAATATATCCTCATATTTAAGGCTACCATTGACGAAGGATGGAAAGTGTATTCTAAAGATGTTCCTGAAGAAGGTCCGTTACCTACCGTTTTGGTATTTGATGAACTGCCTCCCGGAGTTGAATTAGTAGGTGAACAAGAAGAATTGGGGCGCATGGAAGAAGCAGTAGAACCTCTTTTTAAAAACCAAGTAATTAAATTTTATCATAAACGACTTACACTTCGCCAAAAAGTAAAAATTTCGGGCAACACCACCATTAAAGGATATGTAGATTACATGTCGTGCGATGATAGACAATGCAGTGCCTTCAGTAAAGATTTTTCATTTACACTCGAAGGAACCAGCGGAGCAACAAATACCGGAATTGATTACTCGCAAGTTGCAGACCCTGTGCAGTGGGCAATTAGCACTGAAAAAATTTCAGATACCGAATATTGGATAAAATATAAAGCCGTAATTACACCAACATGGAAATTGTATTCGCAAAACTCACCTGAGGGTGGCGCACAACCCATGAAATTTGTTTTCGAAAACGCAGGCACAACTTATCACTTAAGTGGTAAGGTTGAAGAAATTGGCCATCTGGAAACAAAAGCAGAACCGCTATTTAAAAATAAAGTATTAAAATATTATCACGATAAAGCAGAAATGCGTCAAAAAATAGTAATCGATTCCCCTAATGCGGTTATTACCGGTTATATCGATTACCAAACTTGCGATGCTTCACAGTGCTTATTTAAATCGAAAGATTTTAATTTAAAAATTTCTAACGGTGTTGTTGAAACAATTGAACAAGTTATACCTGAATCAGGTGCTGTTGTTCCAAAATTCGGAACCTTTGCTGTTGACACCGCTTACGCAAATAATGCAGTGTGCGCCGGCGATTTAACCGGTCAGATTACCGATGCAGGTGGAAAAAGTTTATTAGGCACATTTATTTTAGGATTTATTGGAGGATTAATCGGTTTATTAATGCCGTGCACATTTCCAATGATACCTTTCACCATTTCTTTTTTTACCAAGCACGCAGGTAACCGCAGAAAGGGAATTATGAATGCATCGTTTTATGGATTCAGCATTGTATTAGTATACTTCCTTGCTTCATTGCCATTTTTATTTTTTGGTGTGGGCGGCGATAAACTCAATGATTTTTCTACCAACAATATTGTGAATCTTGTTTTCTTTTTTGTGTTTATTTTATTCGCATTATCGCTATTTGGATTATTCGAAATTAAATTACCTACAAAATGGGCGAATAAAGCTGATAACGCATCTGATGTTGGCGGTTTAATGGGTATTTTTTTTATGGCACTAACATTATGTATCGTGTCGTTCAGTTGCACAGGACCAATTTTAGGGTCATTACTTGCCAATAGCTTAAAAGATGGCGGTGTTGCGCTTACAATGGGTATGCTGGGCTTTGGGGTCGCATTTGCACTGGCTTTTACCTTATTGGCATTATTCCCGCAATTATTAAATAAAATGCCAAAAAGCGGTGGCTGGTTAAACGAAGTGAAAATTGTTTTTGCTTTTATTGAAGTAGCCATGGCAGTGAAATTTTTAAGCAATGTTGACCTTGCTTACCACTGGGATTTTTTAAAGCGCGAAATATTTTTAGGTGCATGGACAATTATTGCGTTATTGATTTTCCTATATGTTTCCGGTGTAATTCGCTTTCCGCATGACGATAAAAAAGTAAAATGGTCGACAGGCAGAATTGTATTTGCATTAACGTTTTTAGCAACCACGGTTTATTTCGGACAAGGCTTGCGTAAATATGGTAATGTTCCGATGTTAAGTGGTTTTTTACCTCCACAGTGGTATAGCATTTATGAATATGATAATGAATGTCCGCTGGGTTTAAATTGTTTTCACGATTTAGAAGAAGGTATTGCTTTTGCTAAAGAAAACAATAAACCGATATTAATTGATTTTACCGGTTATGCCTGTGTAAACTGTCGTAAAATGGAAGAACATGTTTGGCCGAAAGACGAAATATATTCTATTATTAATCAAGAATATGTATTAGTGAGTTTATATGTTGATGATAAAGAAGCGTTGCGATTAGAAGACCAATATATTTCATCAACTACCGGACAAAAAGTGCGCACCATCGGTAACAAATGGAGCGATTTACAAAGTAGTCAGTTCGGCACTAATGCGCAGCCTTATTATGTTTTAATTGCACCTGATGGTAAAGTATTAAATCAGCCTCGCGCTTATACGCCTGATGTTGCAGAATATAAGGGATTTTTGGAATGTGGATTGGAGACTTTTGAGAATATTGATAAGGTGGCGATGAAGGGGAACTGAAAGGGAACGCGGATAACGCGGATTAAACGGATTTACGCGGATTAATTAATTGAAGGATTAAGCGTTCTATACATCCTTAAACTAATTTAGTGGATACAACACAATCTATTTATTTTACCAAATCCGAAAATAAATAATTTTATTTTTTACTGATTCACAATCTTTCAGTTGGCAAGCCAAAATCATTTCAGTACCAATATTAAAAACTTGCAA
Source organism: Bacteroidota bacterium (assembly GCA_031372705.1). Classification (GTDB taxonomy): domain Bacteria; phylum Bacteroidota; class Bacteroidia; order Chitinophagales; family BACL12; genus UBA7236. The sequence goes on from JANMLV010000192.1 coordinate 14,653, forward strand.
GGGTTTATTAAGGATAATGGTTGGGCATGATTTAAATTCCGGTAACTCATACATTTGAGTAAGTTCAATGTTAAAATCATTAGTAAAATACAAAGCAGAGGTTTGTTTATCTTCAGACAACCCAATTTGAATTAGCTTGTAATCTCCCCAATATCCTTCCATAAGCGAGTCTTCATAAATCAACCAGTCGATATTCATTGTATCTAAGTTTAAGATTGCATTTCGTTCCTCCTCATCCAATTGTTCTATATCTGTGTGTACAATGTCATTTAACAGTAGAGAATATTCTGAAGGCTTATTTCTTATCTTCTTCATATACATCAATCTATCAGCCAATGTCCGAATTAGAGCAAGCAGTTCTCGATCGCATGAATCGCCGCTATAACTTACTAGAACGCGATCGCTGTTCGCAGTGTTATGAATGCTTACCTTGTCCTGAAAACATCAATATTCCTGAAGTGTTACGCCTCAGAAACTTAGCTGTCAGTTTTGACATGGTGGAATTTGGCAAATATCGCTACAAAATGTTTGAAAATGCAGGGCATTGGTTCCCTGGAAGTAAAGCAATCCGTTGCACAGATTGCGGTGATTGTTTGCCACGATGCCCAGAGAATTTAGACATTCCTCAGCTTTTACGTGACACCCACGATCGCTTGCATAGTGAAGACGGCAAAAGACTTTGGGAATAACCCCGATAGTATACGCCGTTGCTTAACCTCGCTATTTGGAATAAGATAAAAAACCAAAATCTGTGGCGCACGCGCAGGATGAGTCATAGATTTTGGTAATTCAACTTAGTTAAGCATCTTACAAAATCTAAAAATCTAAAAAATATGGCTTCCAGTTACTCTTTCGATGTGGTGAGCGATTTTGATCACCAAGAACTTGTTAATGCGATCGATCAAACGCGCCGTGAAATTGTTAGTCGCTATGACTTAAAAAGTACTAAGACAGAAGTTGAACTTGAAAAAGAATCGATAACAATCAACACTAATAGTGAAATGACGCTCACTGCTGTGATCGATGTGATGCAATCTAAGGCGAT
>JANMLV010000226.1:0-6557 GCA_031372705.1 Bacteroidota bacterium
GCAACTATTGGCAATTTGGTGGAATCGATGGAAGTGCTTTTGGGTGTAGATGCAAATTCCGAAAAATCTATAATAATTCGCTCCACAACAAAAAAGGAAATGCAGGTAACAACTGTAATGCCCGATGCTATTGAAGTTTTACCTTGGTCAGGACATATTGGTTTGAAATTATTGCCCGAAATTGTTAAAATAATTAATAATGCAAATACTACTTTGGTGTTTACTAATACGCGCGCAATGGCAGAAATATGGTATCACCAAATTTTAAATTATGATGAAAATTTAGCCGGGTTAATGGCTATGCATCACGGAAGCTTGTCGGCAGAAGTTAGAGATTGGGTAGAGGAAAGTTTACATACCGGTGCTTTAAAAGCAGTTATTTGCACATCGAGTCTCGATTTGGGCGTCGATTTCAGACCGGTTGACACGGTAATTCAAGTTGGCTCGCCAAAAGGAGTTGCCAGGTTTACACAACGTGCAGGCAGGAGCGGACATCAACCGGGTGCCATCTCTAAAATTTATTTTATTCCCACCAATGCATTGGAATTGGTTGAAATTTCTGCAATTAAAGAAGCCGTGAGTTTAAGTATTGTAGAAAAAAGAGAACCACTGGTAATGTGTTTCGATGTGTTAATGCAATATATGGTTACCTTGTCGATTGGCGAAGGCTTTGTTGCAGAAAAACTCTACAAGGAAGTCAAAATTACACATGCTTTTTCATTTTTAACGCCGGATGAATGGCGTTGGATGATAGATAATATCACACAAGGCGGTAATACATTTCAGGCCTATGATGAGTTCAATAAAGTAGGGAAAGTTGATGGTAAATACCGCATAATGAATAAAAAAGCGGCAACAAAGCATCGGTTGCAAATTGGAACAATTGTTAGTGATCCCGTTATTAGAATCGCATATTTAAAAGGCGGAACTTTAGGAACTATTGAAGAATATTTTATTGCATCGCTAAAACCCGGTGATGTATTTTGGTTTGCCGGTTTATGCTTGGAATTTATTATGCTAAAAGATATGACTGCTTTCGTCCGCAAAACAAAAGAACAAAAAGCCGGAACCGCATCTTATATGGGTGGACGAATGCCCCTTTCCGGATACATGGCCGAATTAATGCGTAAACAGTTAGATGCTTCGGCACATAATAATATGCATAACGTTGAGTATACTGTGCTGAAACCATTACTGGAACTGCAAAGCAAACGGTCGATAGTTCCTAAATTAAATCAGTTACTAGTGGAAACCAGCGAGAGTAAAGAAGGCTATCACATATTTATTTTTCCATTTGAAGGTAGAGCCGTGCATGAAGTAATGGCAGGCTTAACAGCATTTCGATTAAGTAAATTATTGCCGATTAGTATTTCAGTTGCCATGAATGATTATGGATTCGAATTATTATGTAATCAAAAAATTGATATCACTACCGAAACCATAAAAAAATTATTTCAGTTACAAGAAATGGAATCCGATTTATTTAATTCCGTTAACGCAACTGAAATGGCAAAGCGAAAATTCAGAGATATTGCTGTTATTGCGGGAATGGTATTTCAAGGTTATCCCGGTGAATTAAAACGTGCAAGGCATCTGCAATCTTCCTCCCAGTTAATTTTTGATGTGATGCGCTTATATGAACCCGATAATTTATTGTTGAAACAATCATATAGCGAAATTCTTTACGGACAAATGGAAAATGCCCGCATGCGCACTGCATTACTTCGAATTCAACATAGCGAAATTGTAATTATTGCTACTGAGAAATTTTCACCTTTTGCATTTCCTATTGTTGTAGATAGCCTTCGTGATAAACTCACTTCCGAAAAATTAAGCGATAGAATTAAAACAATGGTGATGGATAATCTTTAACTTTACGTCGATATGGATGTGAAGATGTACAATAATTCGTTTGTGTTATCTCCCGAAAAAGCATTGTTTTGGATAGAAACAAAGATGTTAATTATTTCAGATGCACATCTTACCAAAGAATCGCATTTTCGGAAAAATGGAATTGCAGTGCCAACCGGTATTTTACAAAATGATTTAATAAGGATAAGTAAATTAATTCAACATTTTAATCCAAAAGTTGTGCTGTTTTTAGGCGACATGTTTCATTCCGAGGCAAATGAAGGATTAAATGAATTTTTAACTTGGCGCGAAATCCACAGTACACTTGATATTCAGCTCGTAGTTGGCAATCACGATATTTTGCACCGCGATTGGTATCAAACTGCAAATATTAAATTAATTCCTGATGAAATAACTATTGACAATATCATTTTATCGCACGATAAATTATCGGTAATACCTGATGGAAAAATTAATTTCTTTGGACATTTACACCCTGCAATTCGGTTGCACGGCATAGCGAAACAAAGTTTGCAATTACCATGCTTTTATTGCGATAAGCAGCACATGATTCTGCCGGCTTTTGGGAAATTTACAGGCTTTAAAACAATCACGGTAAAAAAAAATGTAGTTGTTTTTGCAATTGGCGATAATCAAATATTTAAAGTGAATTAATTTAGATTCGGATCTTCCGGATAATTCACAATTTGCTTATAATCGCCACCTAAATCTTGCAACACTGTTTTCCAAAGCAAATCATTTGCAACATCAAAAACATAGCGACTGCTTCCCTTTGTTACAATCCATGAATTATCTTGAAGCTCGGCATCCAGTTGTCCGGGGCTCCATCCACTATAACCGAGGAAAAACTTTACATTTTTCGGGTCTAAGGTTCCATCTTTCAATAACTCGCCAAGTTGCTCAAAATTTCCTCCCCAATAAATATCATCCATTACATGAAAACTATCCTCAATAATATCACCATAACGATGTAAATAATGGAGGTTGTCATTTGCAACCGGACCACCGTAAAATATTTGATTAGATACATTGTCAAAGTCCAATAAAGCATCACAAACCTTAATATTCATCGACTTATTCAGAATGAAGCCTACAGTGCCACTATCGTCCATGTGTTCGCAAAGCATAATAACAGTCCGTTTAAAGTTGGGATCAGGCATAAATGGTTCGCTAACTAATAGAAATCCTGCTGCCGGTTTTACTTTATTTTTTATCATTAGCCTTGATTGAGGAGTTGCATTAAAGGCCAAATATCTTAATTAAGCTGAATAAACACAATTTTTTTAAAATTATTTAATGTAAACCTTTGAAAGGCCTATTGCACTAGTAACTGAAACTTAACACGCTCCCAAACCAAATAGTTATTAATTTTGAGCTTAATATTTCAGCTAAAGCAAAAAAAACAGATATGAAAAAACTTTACTTTACAGCCTGTGCCTTGATTTTAACACTGGTTGGCAGCGCACAACTTTCAATTCCAACTATTGATGTGCCCGTATTTATTGACTTTACCGGTTTCGCGGGTGCAGGTTTTCAGCCCGGCGGTGGAGCAGGAACACTTAATTCCGATGAATGGTGTGTTAAAGGAATGAGTGAAGGCGATATCGATTTTGGCGCTACAGCAAATACAGGCGATTTTGCACGAGGAACTACCATGGGTTTAGTAACAACAGGTGGTATTTACGGCGTTGATATTGCCGGCAACCAAGGATTAATGGTGCAGCCAACTGCCGACGATTTTACTGCAGGTAGCTTTATCCTCAAAATAGAAAATAATACCGGTGTTGAAGTTACAGAATTGGCAATAGCATATACCGTTTATGTGTTAAACGATGCCGGTCGCGCAAATAGTTTTAACTTCTCCATTTCTTACGATAATATTACATATACAGCAATTCCTGAGTTAGATTATACCTCTCCGGAGGCCATGGATTTTACACCATATATCAATTACTTGAGTACTAATATCAGCGGTCTTTCAATTCCCGATGGCAGTTTATTGTATTTGAGCTGGACAGGCAACGATGTTAGCGGTGCAGGTAGTCGCGATGAATTTGCTTTGGATGATGTTTCGATTACGGCAATTGAAGGCGAACCATTGGTTTTAGTAACATTCGATCCTGCTGCTGTGATTGTTGATGAAGCCGGTGGCTTAACTACAGGTAATATTCATTTAACCGGCTCAACCGATTGTGAAGTAAGTGTAAATATTAATCCTGCATCAACTGCAGATTTAACTGATGTAACATTCACCGAATTTGGTGTTTTATTTTCACCGGGCGATCCAACCGATTATTTATTTAATATCGGTATAATCGATGATGCAGTTGTTGAAGCAGATGAAACATTTATTCTCGATTTAACTTATGTTGCCGGAACTTGCGCAATTGGTTTGCCAAGTTCACTTACCGTTTTAATTACCGATAACGATGTTCCTCCTCCTCCGGCTTATACTGAATATGATATTGCAGAAGTAACTACCGAAGATGTTGATGGTAATGCAGCTAGCATTGGCGAAATGGTTGACTTAACCGGCGTTGTACACGGTATTAATACTTGGGATGGCGGATTGCAATTTACTTTAATCGACGCAACAGGCGGAATTAATGTATTTAGTTTCGATACCGATTTTGGATACACTGTTTTAGAAGGCGATGAAATTAATGTGCTTGGTATTATTACTCAATTTAATGGTTTAACAGAAGTAGAACCGGATACGGTTATTTTTATTGATGGAGGAAATCCATTGGTGACTGCGGCATCAGTAACTGAATTATCTGAAGCAACCGAATCTGATTTAGTAAGTATTAATGCACAATTAGATTATGTCGACATAGCTCAATGGCTCGGCGACGGCTCTTCATTTAATGTTGATTTAACTGATGGCACTAATACATACACTATACGAATTGATGACAATTGTGAGCTGTCAACAATGCCTGCTCCTGTTATACCTGGAGGATATTATCTTTATGTAACAGGTATTGGAAGTCAATACGATACGGATGCACCATACGCATCAGGCTATCAACTATTTCCTCGAAATGCAATCGATATTTCAATTGCAACTATACTTGCAATTGATGAACCAAATACTACTAATATTGCTGTTTATCCAAATCCAACAACCGATTATTTTACAGTTACTAGCACTGAAAGTATTGTTAAAGTTGAACTGGTAAACAATGTTGGTCAAATAGTTTTAATAAACTCAAATTTTAATTCCGGCAATACAATTGCTGTTGAAAATATACCTGCAGGTATCTATAATCTTATTATTACAACTAACAATGAAATTTATAATAACTCAATAATTATAGAGTAACTTAAGTCCTTAAAAAAAACCACATTGTTCACCGATAAACTCAATGCCAAAGAGTTTCCGGCGAATAATGTGGTTTTTCGTTTTTTGGTCGTATATTTATTGAATAATTACTCATCCAATGTCCAAATTATCAGCAAATTTCAAATCAAAATTCAACCATGAAATGTATCATGGCTGGTTTAAAAAGAAACGCTTCTTTGAGGGATGGTATTTTAAAGTAGTTGATAAAACAGAACAGTATGCATTCGCCATAATTCCCGGCATTGCTATGGATGCAAAGGGAAATAAACAAAGTTTTATTCAAGTATTAGATGGTGTTAATGTTACAGCTAGTTATCATAAATTTGATGCCCTTGATTTTAGACCAAGTGACAAACGGTTTAAAGTTAAAATGAAAGACAATTCATTTTCCCATAATCGCATTAAAATTGATGTGCCTAATATTAAAGGCTTGTTACATTTTGATGAACATTTTTTTTGGCCTAAAAAATGGCATTCACCGGGCATAATGGGTTGGTATTCGTGGGTGCCTTTTATGGAGTGTTACCATCAAGTGGTTAGCATGAATAGTGTCGTTACCGGAAAACTCATTATTAAAAATAAGGAAGTAGATTTTGGTGGCGGAAAAGCATATATAGAAAAAGATTGGGGAAAAAGTTTTCCGTCATCTTGGATATGGATGCAAAGTAATCATTTCAGTGAAGAACCGGTTTCATTTAAATTATCTGTTGCCCGCATTCCATGGCTCAACAGTGCATTTGTCGGATTCATTTGTGCTTTTTTAATTAAAGATAAATTCATTCGATTCGCAACATATACAGGTGCTAAACTTAAAGCAGTTAGTTTTAATGATGAAACAATTGATATCGTTTTGGAAGATAACCAATATGTGTTAACCGTTAAAGCAATTAAAGCCGCAGGTGCCGAATTAGCTTCGCCAGTACTTGGTTTTATGGATGGCAGAGTAAAGGAAAGTATGCGCGCAGTTATTCACATTAACCTTTTCAGCAAAACTGAAAATAAAGTTATATTTAACGACAGTGGTAGAAATGCAGGTTTAGAAATAGCCGGCAATACCACTGAACTGCTAAATTTTTAAACTGCGTATGCGATTGTCGTTAATCATTTTATTTTTTATCCCCATACTTGTTGGCGCACAGGACACTATTGCATACAGCGAATTCCGATTCACCGTTGTTGATGTTCAAGGCAAAGATTTAACCGACGATAAATTACAAACACGCGTTGCTGAAGTTTTTTTAACCGACACTTCAAAACATGACCTCGATTACGTGTTCACACAATTGGAGTATTCGAAAAAAGATAGTTGCTGGATTTTACGACAAACCGAACCTAAAGG
>JANMLV010000295.1:0-4284 GCA_031372705.1 Bacteroidota bacterium
CGCAATAAAAAAGAAACTATTTACTGCTACTCTCAAACTGAAAAACAAAATGCAGTTAATAAATTGGGTAACAAGCCTGAAATAACTCGTTTTAAGGGACTTGGAGAAATTTCACCTGACGAATTTTCAGGATTTATTGGAGAGAATATTCGTATCGAACCGGTAATTATTGGTAAAGAACAAACTATACAAAGTACGTTGGAATATTACATGGGAAAAAATAGCCCCGAGCGCCAGAGTTTTATTATTAAAAACTTAAGGGTAGAAAAAGATATCGTTGAAGAAATAGAAGAGGTTGTTGCTGATTAATTGCAAGAACGGTAGCGTAAACAAACGTTTGTATTTTACCCTTTGAGCTTGCCGACCGAACAGGTTGGTGAACCAAGCACAATCAACCGATGCTTAGTCATTATTTTTTAATTCGCTCACTTGCAGCTTCAATTAATTTACGTAAATTTTTAAAATAACGACTCCGGTTTTTTTCTGAAATTCCGCTAATTAAATTCGATTTACTCAAAATGCTTTTCAACCAAGCTTCGGTTTGCTCTGCATAGCGTTCACTGTTAGTAGCCATTACACTAAAGGTGAGGTGACTAATATAAGTTGTTATTTTACCATCTGCAACGGTTAAAATGGTATTGTTTCCCAACAACACGTCGCTTTGATATAAGTTAAACTCCGCATATTGCTGTTTAGTTTTATCACCGGGTTTTAATTTGCTACTATGCGCAGCCATTTGCTCGGCATGATTTACCATTTGCAGTAAACAATCCAATATTTCTAAAGCATCATCCGGTTTTCTAAAATAGTCAGACTCGTAATAATATTCAATTTGTTTTAGCGTGGTCATCACAATATCTTCCGGCCAAATTTCATCGCTTGGAATTACCAAATAGGTTTCATGAATTTTTTTGGTAAGCGCAAGAAAGTCTCTATCAATATCATTAAAATCGTAATAATCTTTAAATACTTTAATGCCATCTATTACATTCATCCAAAAATGCATTTTGAAAGCAGCCAATTGCTCAAAACCAAAATGCTGAAATACAGGCGCATCAATTGCTCCATAAATAATTCGCCTATCGTCATGATTTAATAATGCATCAGAAGCATTAAACACCATTTGTAAATGCTTATAAAATGTTTCTTTTTTTCCATCCGGAGGTAAATATTTAAAATTGACTAAACCGGGAATTTCATCAGTGAAATAGGCAATTGGAATTTTGTAATGATTGCATAATTTAATAGCCTCATCAACACTCATTGCCGTTTCACCTCGAATACGACGATAAGCACTGTCTTGGCTCACTTCTAAAATTTCAGTCAACTGATCGGCCAATGAAACATGTGCCGGCAACATCATTTTTAGTCGCTGGATAAAATCTAATTGATAGGGGTTTTCCATTTAATTGGCATTTATTTTGATGCAATTTGCAAAAAATACTTGAAATTGACAATTTTGGAAAGATGATTTGCAAAAAATGCAACTCGAGTGAAGTGCAATAATCTGTTTTAAACCATCTGTAGCTAAGAAGCGTCAAGCATCGTTATATTAGGTTACAAGAAAAGATAATTTGTTGGAATGGTTTCATATTGCCTTGCAGTTATGATAGGCATTACTAAAAATGTAAGGGCGCCGCACCCCTGGGGCGCAGCGCCTTTTCTTACTTGAACGTCTCTGCGACAAGACAAAGCAAAAACGCAGTTGGTATTCGGTTTATTGTGAGATGTGTCATTTTTGTGTATAAAATGTTTTAACAAAGCTCACTAGCTTGTTTTGGCTTCCGTATTTTTACATTGCATTACTGGTTGATAGGCTTGTTTATTCGAGCCTATCCTAAGAGGGAATCCGGTGAAAATCCGGGGCAGTCCCCACTGCTGTAATTCCGCAACCTGTTGGTAAACTTTTGATATTTCTTTGCCACTGTTCGCTCAGGCGGATGGGAAGGTAAATCAAAAGGTGGAAGAGCCAGAAGACCTGCCTGTACTGCACAATCATAAACTTTTGGGGCAAAAGTTTGATGTAACCGGTATCCGTACTGTTTCCATTTATTTGCATGCCTCCTTATTTATTAACCATTTAAATCATTTAATGATGAGGAAGATTACTTTTACTTTTTTAGCAGTTTTAATTACTGCAACTGTGTTCGCACAAACGTATGTAGCCAGAGTGCTCATACTCAACGAAGGTTACTTCGATTATTTTACAGGCGAAATTATTACACCTGTCACCGTTGGAGCCTATGACCCAACTTCAGCAACTTACACCGTGTTGGATGAAATTGAAGAAGCACGATTTGCTTCTGACATTCAAATGGATGCAGCATTTTATTATGTTGCTGCCGACAAGTTTTTGAATAAATATGATATTACTACCGATGAATTGGTTGCTTCAATTGAAATTGAAGGCATTCGCAAAATTGCTGTTAACGATGAGTTTATTGTTGTAACGCGTGGCGAATATTTAGTATCCTTGCCATCGCATGTGCAGATTTATAATAAAAACACCATGGCTTTGGTGTATGAATTTGATAACGTAACAATGCCTTATACTACCGAAGGTGTTGTAATAAAAGACGGCATCGCTTATGTTGCCGTTAACAACGGATTTGTTTTTGGCAGCGAAGTAGGTAAAATTGCCGTGATAGATTTAAATACTAACACTATCAATAACATGATTGAACTCGGTGCAGATGGTATTAATCCTGATAACTTGATGATTGAGGGAGATAATATCTATACACTCAACAATAAAGATTTTACCGGAAGCTCTGTTTCTACTTATAAAATTGTTTCGGGTGATTTAACTACAACTAATTTGATTAATATTTCGTCAGGCTGCGGCACATCTGCTGTATTTGGTGGTACTATTTATTATCAGGAAATGTTTGGCACAACGCTAAGCAAATTTGATCCTGCAACTGCAACCATTACCGGTGAAGATGAGTTCGGTGCCAGCTTCTACGGATTGGCTTTCGATAATATCAATAACCTCATTTACACTTCCACAACAGATTATTTCAGCTACGGTGGGGTTACTGTTTACGATTTAGCAGGTAATATCATTACCACTTTTGATGTAAGCGTTTCTCCGGGCAATTTTGCATTCGATGTGCGTTTGGAAAGCAGTATTGATGAAGTAAATACAAATGCTATCAACTTATATCCGAATCCCGCAACGGCACAAATTGTAATTGAAAATAGCAACAATGCTGCGCAGATTATCATTAGCGACATGACCGGTAAAACAGTGCAAATAATTAATAACCCTGCACAAGGTGTTAATTATTTAGACATTAACGGATTACCAGCCGGAACTTATGTAGTTAAAGCAACAGGTGCTACTATCAGCACAACAGGATATTTCTCTAAATTGTAAATCTATAATTAAAGCATATTGTTAGCCAACAGTAACAATATGCTTTTTTATTATGCGTAGTATTTTATTCATAATTGTAATTGGATTGTTGCCGGTATCATGCAAGCAGCGCGAGGTGTCTGTAGTAAAGGATGCTACCGGCGTGGTTATACCAATTCAATATGCAAAAGGATTTACTATAAGGCAGTTTAACGGGTATAAAGAAATAGTAGTACGCAATCCTTTAGATACATCAAAAATCGTACAAAAATATCGTTTAATATCGAAGGATGAATTTTCAAGTAAAGATCCATCAGTGGTAAATATTAATATTCCATTAAACGATTTAGCGAGCTTGTCGACAACACATCTTGGATTTATTGAAGCATTAGGCTTAACAGATAAACTAGTTGCTTTTAGTGGAACAAAATATATTTATAGCAAAACAGTTGCGCAATTTGTTAATGCCGGCACAATAAAAGAAATTGGCATTGAAGGCGGGTTAGATATGGAATTATTGGTTAGCCTGCAGCCTGATATCATCATGAGTTACCAAACCGGTGATGAAAGTTATGACCATTTTGAAAAAATGAAAAGCATGCAGTTGATTCCGGTAATCAATAATGAATACCTGGAGCTTACACCGCTTGGACAAGCTGAGTGGATAAAATTTATTGCTGCGTTTTTTAATTTAGAAGATTATGCAACGCATTTATTTGACGGCATTGCCAATAATTATAATCAAATTAAATTGAAAGCAAGTAATGTGTCTAACAAACCAACAGTATTTACAGGATTGGCATATAAAAATGAATGGACAGTGCCGGGTGGTAAAAGTTTTGCCGCCAATTATTTAAAAGATGCCGGAGCAAGTTACATTTGGAGTAATAATGATAAAACCGGCAACTTTGCTTTATCGTTTGAAG
>JANMLV010000308.1:0-5299 GCA_031372705.1 Bacteroidota bacterium
GTTTTGCGTCAAAATTGGTGTAATAGATGCTACATTTAATTCAGTTAGTTTTTCTAACATAAATCCAAGTCGCTCGTTGGTTTTAACAGGTGCTATTGCAACATGTATTGCACTCGGCTTGCGCATAAAAGTATGCGCATGTAGTATATTTACCTGCGTGTGTTTTTTGTGAATCTCAATTATTTCAGCATCGAATAATTTGCCGTTACCATTTGTAATTTTAATTATTTCACCATTGGTGGCTCTTAAAACATTGGCGAGATGATGGGATTCGCTTTCTGCTAAAACAAATGTTTTTTGTGAATCTAATTCCGGTGCGTATAAACAATGCATGCAATTATTCTCCTTCAGGTTTATTTAAATCGAACCCTAAAACTAATTCGTGACCACCGCCGGCAGTTCCTATTCCGGATGCGAAGTAATCGTAACTATATCCAATCAAAAAATTATCCATAAATCGATACTGAATTCCTAATGAATAAGCATTGTTGCTTCGGTATCCTGCCAGCAAGCCCAATGTATTTTCCCATTCAAATAAAAATAGTAATGCTAATTGTGATGGTAATTTATCAATATAACTAAAACTAACAGCAGGCGACATTTCCCAATTTGTTGACAATGGGAATTGGTATAATCCTATAATATTTAATTGTAATGGGTCGATTGCAATGGTATCATTTGCATTGCTACTGCGTGTTGGATTTAATAAGCCGGGAACTGCAATACCTGCATACCCTTTTTCACCTTCCCAAGCTACACCAATTCCGGCGTTAAATAACATGGTATTATAGTCTGCCGCTAATAGAGGATCATTTGGCATAGCAGGTGATGATGCAGTAAGTTGTTCGCGATAGTTTTCAATTGCAACATCAGCCCCGACCGCTATTCTGCCAATTTTAGATTGAAAACGATATGCATAATTTAAAGTTGCTCCGGAAGTTGTTGTAAACCCGATTGCATCATTCATTATAATTACACCAACAGAGGAGCTACTGATACCAATTGGTGCATGCCCGCTTACAATTGCTGTTGCAGGTGGATTTTCTAAATCAGTCCATAACGTTTTGTATTGTGCCCGAATATTTAAATGATATGCGTTGCCGGTAAATGCAGGATTTAATAGAATTGGATTTGCATCAAATTGCGTAAAATAAGGTTGCTGGGCAATTGAAATGTTGCACCAAATAATAAACAATAAAAAAAGTATTTTGTATAGCCTCATTATCGCACAATTGTTATGCTGCCATTAATTGTTTTCTGTTCGTTATTTACAGTTGCTTTTAGCATATAAACATAAGTGCCTGAAGGTAATTCACTTTTATTTGTTTCGGCAAACCCATCCCAATTATTGGAATAACCAAAAGCGTGATAAACAATTTCACCCCAACGACTAAAAATAGTGAGTTCATTATCGGGGAAATTTTCTATGCATTCTATAACAAGCTTATCGTTAAAGCCATCATTATTGGGCGTAATAATATTGGGGACAACAATTTCTGTGCAAGTAGTTTGAGCAGATAGTCTTGCAGAAATTGTTAATACACCTGCAAATAGTATTGATTTAATTATGAATTTACTTGTCATTTTCCGAAGTAAAATTGAATTATAGTGAGCGAATTAAGTTGTTTTGATTGTTAAAATTAATAAATTTAAACCACTTGCCAACTTACCTAAATAACAAACCGACCAATGTCTGGGTTGAGGCAAATATTGGTCGGTTTATTAATCATACCTTTTTACTTGCCCAAATAGGTAAATATCGGCCTGAAACCAATAAAGGGCGATGCTCCTGTAGAATTACCAAATTCTTGCTTTGCATCAATTTTTAAATATTCGGCTTCACTCCAAAAATTGCCGCCTTTCGACATGGCAGTATCGCTCAACCATTCGGTTACATTGCCGCACATATTAAAAATACCATAGTCGTTTGGGAAATATGATTTCGAAATTGCCATAACATAACCACCGTCTTCACTCAGTTTTTCTGTTTTATAATTTGCCATGTAAACACCCTTCTTATTGCGTATAGCTAATCCTTCCCAGGCATAAATATTCGATTCATTTCCTCCTTTGGCTGCATATTGCCATTCTGCCAATTCCGGTAATCGCACTTTAACTTGATAACCTGCTGAATCAAACTGTTGCTCGAGCCAATTGCAATACATTCGCGCGCCTTCCTGTGTAATATTAACAACAGGGTATTTATTGTAGGCAGCATGCGTAAAATAGTGCAGTTCAAATACTTTCATATCGGTATTGGGGAGATTCCACTTTTCAGAAAATACTTGCGCCTTCGCAAAATCTTCGGTAAGTCCTTTTTGCTGAAGATCGTCTAAAAATAATTTGTATTCGCCGTTAGTTACTTCTGCCGCTTGTATGAAAAACGATTGAATTGTAATGGAGTCGCCATTGATAATTGTACTTCCGGAAGGCACAAAAACGAACCCCTGCTTTTTAAAAAATCGCGATTCATTTTGAACAACGGAGAAGGATGTAACAACTATAATCAAAAATAAGCTGACAACAGAGTAGAGTAGGGCTTTTTGCATGCTGTGATTTGAGGTTTTAAACGAAAAAAATCGCAATTTATTGTATAAAAAAACCGCTGCAAATTTTGCAGCGGTTTAAGTATTTTACTGAAATTTTTATACGCTAGCGGTAACTTTTGGCGCTGCAGCTAAAATTTCTGCATTTGCTTTATCCGCATATTGCTCAAAGTTCTTCACAAATTGTTCGGCTAAGTTGTTAGCTTTTTTATCATATGCACTTTTATCAACCCAAGTATTTCGAGGGTTTAAAATATCGGCAGGAACGTTTGGACAATTTGTAGGCATTTGCAATCCAAAAATATCGTGCGTGGTATAAGCTACATTATCAAGTTCTCCATTTAATGCAGCAGATATCATTTCTCTTGTATAAGATAATTTCATTCTCTTGCCAACACCGTAAGGCCCGCCGGTCCAACCTGTATTAACAAGCCAAACATTTACGCTATGTGCTTGCATTTTGGAACCTAACATTTCAGCATATTTTGTGGGGTGTAAAGGCATGAATGGTGCTCCAAAACAAGTAGAAAATGTTAGTTGTGGTTCTGTAACTCCTGCTTCTGTACCTGCAACTTTTGCTGTATATCCACTTAGAAACTGGTACATTGCCTGACCCGGAGTAAGTTTACTTATCGGAGGCAATACACCAAATGCATCACAGGTTAGAAAGAAGATGTTTTTGGGTAATCCGCCTTTGCTGGGATTCATGATGTTATCGATGTAATTTATCGGATAACTAACCCTGGTATTTTCAGTTTTGGTGATATTCGTAAAATCAACATTTCTTGTTCCCGGAAAAAACTCAATATTTTCGAGAATAGAGCCAAATTTAATGGCATTAAAGATTTGTGGTTCGTTTTCTTGAGTAAGATTCACACATTTAGCATAACAACCACCTTCAAAATTAAAAACCGAATCTTCTGTCCAGCCATGCTCATCATCACCAATTAACCTGCGGTCAGGATCAGCAGAAAGTGTTGTTTTACCTGTGCCTGATAACCCGAAAAATATGGCAACATCATCATTTTTTCCAACATTGGAAGAACAGTGCATGCTCAGCACACCTTTTTCTTGTGGAAGCCAATAATTAAGCACAGAGAATATACCTTTTTTCATTTCTCCTGTATAACCGGTTCCGCCTATTATAATGATTCGTTTTGTAAAATCAATCATAGCGAAATTTTGATGAGGGGTTCCATCAACCACGGGATCGGCAAGAAAGCCCGGTGCATTTAGTATTAACCAATCGGGCTGCATTGTTTTTATTTCTTCTGAGGAAGGACGTAAAAACATGTTATCGCAAAACAGGTTTCCCCAAGGATATTCATTAATAACACGAATATTGATGCGGTATTTAGGGTCAGCACAAGCATAATTATCACGCACCCAAATGTCCTTCTCACTCAAATAAGCTAATAGCTTTTTGTGCAAATTGTCGAATATTGCCGACTCAGTTGGGAAATTAAAGTTATTCCAATTTACGGTGTGTTCAGTTTTGGCGTCCTTAACAATAAATTTATCTTTTGGAGCGCGACCTCTAAATTTGCCAGTGTCCACAACTAATGCTCCTGAGTCAGCCAATACACCTAAATTTCGTTGAATGGTATGTTCAACCAATTCTGCGGGGTTGAGATTCCAATATGCGGTTGCTTTATGGTCTAGTCCAATGCTGCTAAGCGTTGCCGTGGGGTTTTTTATGCCTTGTTCCATCATTGTATAAGAAGGGTTGTTTGCCCGCAAAGATACAGTAGGATTTTGGGGTTATGCAATAACATTAGTCATCTTTTTTAAACAAAAAATAGCGCAAAGGTTGAAACCTTGCGCTATTAAACAATCCGCAACTATATTTTACTTTACAATTTGTATGGGAATAGCAGTTTGTAATGATTGGTTTTTTGCGGTTATATAATAGGTGCCACTAGCTAAAAATGTGAGGTCTAGCTGGTGGTTACCAATAGTTGTTGCCTCTTCAGCGTACACAATTTGGCCAATTGAATTGTAAACCTGCAGTAGATCAATTGTTGCATTAATTTGAATGTCAAAAGCACCATTACTCAATGCAGGAAATACATTAATTGGTGAACTTGCTGATGCGGGTTCAGCTGAAACACCGGTTGTTGCCTGATCGGTAATATACACATTTAAAATGCCTAGGGTTTCATCATCATAAAATGGATCCGCAGAATAAATATTAAAAGTTAATTTGCCAATATGCATATCTTCAACAATACCATCATCAACAGCAACAGCAAATACAGATAATAAACCCGGAACAACATCACTTGCCGAAAATCCTATAGTAATTGATTCTCCTGCACCAAATCCCATATCAAGTTGTTCGTCGGGGATAATCTCTATAAAAACATCTTGAGCAGGAGCTGTGGTTAGTTCTATTTGAAATTCTAACACATCTATTGCTTCAACAATATTTGTATAGTCAACATATCGTATTACGTTGGCTACATCATTATCATTAAGTGTAACATTTAATGCGGTGGGAGTAAAACCATCAATTGTTAAATCAGCTGAATTAAATAAATATTGAACATGCTGCAATATTGCCTCTTCATCAATAAGGTCATTTGGGTTGGCGACACTATATGAAAAAGTTTCAAGAGAACCGAGGTCTGCCGGAATTTCGATAGTCGCTACAGCACCGATTGCGCCATCTAAATTTATATCTGCATCAGGTGTTAATGTAACAGTTACCGGATCGGTTGCTATTTTATTTATGTTAAAGCTTACTACCAAGG
>JANMLV010000064.1:0-3777 GCA_031372705.1 Bacteroidota bacterium
GGAGTGCAGAAGAGATGTCGAAATTTGAGTGGATTTTCTATATATGGTAAACCCAACTTTATCGATAGTTTAAGTGTTGTACTACTTTCTATTGATCAAATGAGGTCCCCTATATAAAAAAATCAGCAGATGCAGTCTCAAACCGCAGCTTTTGAAGCGATTTTTTATATAGGGTAAACCCAACTAAATCAATAGTTTATGTTATGTGCTTCTTTCTATTGATTAAGTTGGGTTAACTTAGCCGCAAATGTCAAAATCAGTCACGCCATACCAATCCGATACTTCCAAAAAAGAACAGGTTAAAACTATGTTCAATAATATAGCAGGCAGGTACGACTTTTTAAACAGAGTACTTTCACTGCGCATTGATGTTTATTGGCGAAACAAGGCCATAAGAGCACTCAAAAAGTATAAACCCCAACAAATTTTAGATGTTGCTTGCGGAACAGGCGATTTTACTATTGCAGCCCTAAAAACAGGGGCAAAATCGGTAATTGGGGTAGATATTTCCGTTCAGATGTTGGAAGTGGGAAAGGTGAAAATAAAAAATAAGCAACTGGATAATCGTATCCAATTGTTGGAAGGCGATTCTGAAAATTTGCAGTTCACAGAAAACAACTTCGATGCCTGCACAGTTGCATTCGGTGTGCGCAATTTTGAAAACTTGCAAAAAGGTATCGACGAAATTTATCGAGTATTAAAACCCGGAGCGCCAATTGTAGTATTAGAATTTTCGAAACCGAAATCATTTCCATTTAAACAAGGGTATAATTTCTATTTCAGTACAATACTTCCCGCTATTGGTCGTTTAGTTAGTGGCGACTCGAGAGCATACACTTATTTATTTGAATCAGTTTCCGCATTTCCCGAAGGAGATGCATTTATACAATATTTAAAAAACGCAGGATTTAAAAATTGCACTTGCAAAAGATTAAGTTTAGGAATATGCTCGCTTTATATTGCAGAAAAATAATAATCATCATCATTTTTTGTGTGCCTGCAATTGTAAATGGGCAAATGAACGCACAAGAATATGAATCGCGCTTTGCGGTTAATCCATACCATTTCGGTATTGCATTATCATTTAATAAATCAGATTATACTGTTACTTTCAGCGACCAATTCTCAAATCACGATTCGGTTATGGTGGTTGAATCAACAAGCGGTCCCGGATTTAATTTAGGTATTATTTCCAGTTTGCGTTTAGGTAAATATTTCGATTTGCGTTTTGTGCCGTCACTGTCGTTCGCAGAAAAAAATCTTAATTATACTTATCGCGATGAAGGCACCTCATTTCAAACATTAGAGTCGCTGTATTTAGATTTACCATTCGATGTTAAATTCAAAAGTGCTGCCTACAAAGACATGAAAGTTTATGTGCTTGGTGGCGTTAAATATGCTTACGATTTCAGTTCTAATGCCGATGCACGCAATGCCGATGGTTTAGTTAGAGTATTGCCGAACGACTTAGCCGTAAATTGCGGATTCGGTTTCGAATTCTATTTCCCTTTCTTTATTTTTTCTCCGGAAATAAAATTATCCAATGGCATAATTAATTTGCACAAAACAGACCCGTTGTTGCAAGAAAGTTATGTTATAGATAAGTTGTTCAGCCGAACTATTTTATTTACAATTCACATAGAAGGATAAAAAAAACACCGGATGTTTTCCGATGTTTTTTAATTATTTACGATTGACGTTTAATAACCGTTGGGTTGTTTCTTCGTTCCGTTCGTTTCCTGAAATTAGTTTTCGCAAATCGTTTTTCGCCTGAAGCTTCACCTGCGCGCAATTTAACACTTGGTGTGCCTGAGCCCTCGCTTGATTGCACTTGCGGAATCACCATTTGTTTATAATCCGGATGATCCGTTTTTACCGGAATTGTTTTTCCGATTAATCGCTGCACATCACGCAAGTATTCACGTTCCTCTTCATCACAAAATGCAATGGCAACGCCCAAAGCACCTGCACGACCCGTTCTACCAATTCGGTGAACATAAGTTTCAGGTATATTAGAAAGTTCGTAATTAATTACATGCGATAAATCTTCTACATCAATACCGCGCGCTGCAATATCTGTTGCAACTAACACGCGTGTAGTTCCTGCCTTAAAACTATTCAATGCAGTCTGACGATTATTCTGCGATTTATTACCATGAATAGCAGCAGCTTTAATACCTGACCGAACTAAATCTTTACATACTTTATCGGCACCATGTTTTGTTCTGGTAAACACCAAAACACTTTTAATACTTTTATCAAGTAAAATATGATGCAATAATGCACGCTTATTATTCTTGCTTACAAAATAAACCGACTGGTCAATAATTTCAACAGTAGAAGAAACCGGTGTTACCGCAACTTTTACAGGATGATGTAATAATGAATTGGCTAATGCTGAAATTTCATGTGGCATAGTTGCGGAAAAAAACAATGTTTGTTTTTTAGCAGGCAATTTGGCTACAATTTTTTTCACATCAGTAATAAATCCCATATCTAACATACGGTCAGCTTCGTCGAGCACAAATATTTCTACTTTGTCTAAGCGCACAAAACCCTGATTCATTAAATCGAGTAAGCGACCCGGAGTAGCAACTAAAATGTCGATACCGCGACGCAATACTTGTGTTTGTGCATGTTGCGATACACCGCCAAAAACAACAGTATGTTGCAAACCGGTGTATTTTCCGTAAGCAGCAATACTCTCATCAATTTGGATGGCAAGTTCGCGTGTTGGTGTTAAAATAAGTGAGCGAATTACACGATGATTATCGTGTTTTTTTGCGCTTAATAATTGCAGAATCGGAATTGCAAATGCTGCAGTTTTTCCCGTTCCTGTTTGTGCGCAACCTAATAAATCTTTTTGTTCCAGAGCAGCAGGAATCGCTTGTTCCTGAATAGGAGTGGGGCGTTCATAGCCTTCCTGTTTCAAAGCCCTAAGAATAGGCTCAATGAGCATTAATTTGTCAAACGACATGTTTAAATAAAATTTGTATAAGGAGGGAAATGTTACAGATGCATATGTGCGAATGCTTTAATGCAGTGTTCTTCTCTAAGTCTTTAACGCCTTACGATGAAAATAATGCTTTCGATTTTTAATACTTTGTATTTCGTAATGAACACGCCTCAGAAACAGTATTAACACAAAAGCGATGCAAAGATACGCATTATTTTTAACATTTAATAATAGCCTTAAAAGTGATACGTAATAGGCACTGCAGCGAAAGCATGGTCTATTTTAATCCACACAAAAAATAAAAGAATTGGAGCATCAACATCTATATTGCTTTGAGCATTCAGTTCCGGCTTTCTGCTCCAAGCTCCCTGAAAAAGGCAGGCTTTCCGCGTCAATCCGGTCTAGGTGTTACTTCCTTCCTCGAAATATGCTTTTTTTGCTGCTCAGGCATATCTTCGAATATAACTTCGCAAACACCTTCGCATGCACTTTCCTGTACAATCCCGCAGACATGTCCGAGCAGTGGTTATTGCTACCCGAAAAAAAATCATTAATCATAGCAAAACCCTGCGACAAATGGGACGAATGAACTCTTAGGTTAATGTGAATTAGTGAAATGCAATTGGTTGCATAATTGACACACAGTGCAAAAAACTATCGCAGGGTTTTGCCGGTATGTATATTTCAATTGAGGCAATAACCACTGCTCGGACATGTCTTCGTGGCAAAACCCTGCGAAAAATGGGACGGGGGAATTATAAGGTTAATAGAAACTAGTAGCATTCATTTCTATACTAAATTGTAATTTATTGCAATCAACG
>JANMLV010000108.1:0-18373 GCA_031372705.1 Bacteroidota bacterium
TTGAGTGAAAAATTATTAATTCACGACTACGAAGTAATAATGCAATTACCCTCCACGCCATGGTTGGTGTTTCTCACCGACCATTAATACGAAGCACAAATTTTCACTCTTGGAAATTAATAGTGAATTAATTGTTGGCTCTGAATTTCAACCTAATTCAACCCTCAAATTTTGTTCAATTTTGCTCAATCTTGTTCAATGGCTGTTTAAATTATTTCACCTCCACGCCATGGTTGGTGTTTCTCACCGACCATTAATACGAAGCACAAATTTCCACTCTTGGAAATTAATAGTGAATTAATTGTTTGCTCCGAATTTCAACTTAAATCAAGCCTCAAATTTTGTTCAATCTTGCTCACTCTTGTTCAATGGCTGTTTAAATTATTACGGGTTTGCTCAATCTTGTTCAATGGCTGTTTAAATTATTAATATTTAATTGTCCGCGGTTGGTTTCCAACTTCGGAAGGCACAAAAAAACCCGAAAACAAAATGCTTTCGGGTAATATTATTTATTGATATAATTACAACGTTCGTTTAACTTCAACTTCCTCATATCCTTCAAGAATATCACCTACTTCGATGTCGTTAAAGTTGTTAACTGTTAAACCGCACTCCATGCTAGTTGTAACTTCTTTAACATCATCTTTAAAGCGCTTAAGTGAGCTTAACGTTCCTGTGTGAATTACGATGCCATCGCGTAGAATACGAATTTTAGTGTTTCTCGCAATCTTACCTTCCGACACATAACAACCGGCAACGGTTCCCACTTTAGATATTTTGAATGCATCACGCACTTCAACGGTACAAGTAACTTTCTCTTCCATTTTAGGAGCAAGCATACCTTCCATTGCCGCCTTAATTTCTTCGATTGCATTATAGATAATACTATACATCCTTATTTCTACGCCTTCTTTCTCTGCTAATTTACGCACTGAAGTATTCGGACGAACTTGGAAACCGACAATTACTGCATCGGAAGCACTAGCCAACATTACATCGCTTTCGGTAATTTGACCAACGCCTTTAAATATTACGTTAACCTGCACTTCACCGGTAGTGAGTTTTTGTAAGCTGTCGGTGAGGGCCTCTGATGAACCATCAACGTCTGCTTTTATGATAATATTCAACTCACGGAAGGTGCCCAATGCTTTTCTGCGGCCAATTTCTTCGAGGGTAATATGTTTCTTGGTTCTAATACCTTGCTCACGTAAAATTTGGCTACGTTTGTTGGCAACAGCTTTAGCTTCTGATTCATCGGCGAATATTTTGAATTTCTCACCGGCTTGAGGTGCGCCGTTTAATCCTAAAACCAATACCGGTGTTGAAGGACCTGCACTTGTAACGCGCTGGTTACGCTCATCGAACATCGCCTTCACTTTACCATGGTAAGGACCGGCAACCATCATATCTCCAACATTAAGTGTGCCTTCCTGAACCATGATATTACAAACATAGCCGCGTCCTTTGTCTAACGATGCTTCAATGGTTGTTCCTACTGCCGGTTTATCAGGATTAGCTTTAAGGTCTAATAATTCAGACTCTAACAACAACTTTTCGAGTAGTGTTTCAACACCCAATCCCGATTTAGCAGAAATTTCTTGGCATTGGTATTTACCGCCCCAATCTTCCACTAAAACGTTCATCTGCGAAAGCTGTTCTTTTATTTTATCAATGTTTGCGCCCGGTTTATCAATCTTATTAATTGCGAATACCATTGGCACGTTAGCTGCTTGCGCGTGACTTACTGCCTCTTTTGTTTGCGGCATCACTTGATCATCGGCAGCAATTACAATAATTGCAATATCGGTTAGTTTGGCACCACGTGCACGCATTGCTGTAAAGGCTTCGTGACCGGGTGTATCGAGGAATGCAATTCGTTTTCCGTTAGGTAAATCTACCTCGTAAGCACCAATATGTTGTGTAATACCACCTTTTTCGCCGGCAACAACGTTTGTTTCACGGATATAATCCAACAACGATGTTTTACCGTGGTCAACGTGACCCATTATAGTAACAATTGGAGGACGCGTTACCAATGAGTCGGCGGTGTCCATTTCTACTTCCTCTTCAATATCGTCTTCAGTTACGTTAATAAACTGAACTTTAAAGCCATTTTCTTCGGCTAATAATTCAATGATTTCGGCATCTAAACGTTGGTTTATTGATACCATCATTCCCAAATTGAAACAACTTTGCACCAAATCGGTAGGTGATGCATTCATTAAACTTGCCAATTCAGATAAAGAAGTAAATTCAGCAACTTGCAATACATTGCTTGTAAGTGCTTCTGCTGCTTCGCTTTCAGCCGCTTCGCGCTTTTCACGTTTAAGTTGTTTGGCAACCCGCGCGCCTTTTCCTCTTTGAGGTCCACCACTTAATTTAGCAAGGGTGTTTCTAATTTGCTCCTGAATTTGACGTTGAGCAGCCTCAGGGTCAACAATAGCGGGCTTTTTAAGGTTTACACCGATTGGATTTCTGCTCCTATTTTCTCGATGTGCCTCATCTTCCTTAACCTTGTCGACATTAATACGCTCATGCTTTTTAATGCGTTTGCGTTTCTTCTTATTCGGATCTTCTGCTCCTGCTCCGTGTTGGTGAGGACGTTTCTCCGGTTTTTTCTCTTCTTTTATTTCTATTCTACCAATAATTTTAGGTCCTTCGAGCGTAACCTTTTTGGTTTCAATCATTTCACGCTCAACTTTCTTCTCAACAACTTCTTCTTTTACCGGTGGTTTAACTTCCGGCGTCTTTTTATTGGTAACTACTACTATTGGTGCTTTGGGCTCCGGTTTTACAACCGGTGGCGCTTTTTCAATTACAGGCTCAACTTTTTCGACAGGAACTTCTTCTACTTTTTTAGTTTTTTTCTTGTCGAGGTCAATTTTTCCAATAATTTTCGGTTCTTCAACTTTCTCTTTACGCGCTTTTATTACGTCTCCTGACTTTTCAACTTTTACCTCTTCAACTTTTGCAACAGGTTTTTCTGCTACAATTGGTTCTTCAATAACAACTTCAGGTTTTACTTCAGGCTTAACTTCAGGTTTTACTTCAGTCTTTACCTCAGGCTTAACCTCGGGTTTTACTTCAGGCTCCTCTGTTTTTTTAACCTGTTCAGGTTGTTCGTCAGCTTTCTCTTTTTCAAGTTTACGGCCAATACCAATGCTTAACTGATCGGCTTTGCCTTTCATGTCCTTATCCTTGCCGAATTCCTTCAGCAAAAGGGTATACATTTCCTCCGAAAGCTTTGTTGTTGGCTTAGCATCTACGGAAAAACCCTTGGTATTCAGTAAATCGACAACGTGTGACATGGCCACGTTGAACTCACTGGCGGCTTTTGCTAATCTTATAGTTTTTTCTTCTGACATTCAATTGCTTAGGTTACAAAGATAGGATTATACATTTATCATATATAAAACGTATATGAATTAATGTTTTGTCAATCTTCGTCGAACTCTGATTTTAATATTTTAATGATCTCTTTAACGGTTTCTTCCTCAAGATCAGTGCGGCGAACTAACTCATCGGCGCTCAATTCCAATACGCTTCTGGCAGTATCGCAACCAATTGCTTTGAGCTCATCTATCATCCACTCATCAATCTCATCTGCAAATTCATCGAGGTCGATATCCATTTCTTCTTCTTCGGTATCGCGGAATACATCAATATCGTATCCGGTTAACTGACAAGCTAATTTGATATTTAATCCGCCTTTTCCAATAGCTAATGAAACTTGATCTTGCGCTAAATAAACGGCTGCTTTTTTTCTTTCATTATCTAAAGTGATAGATGAAATTTTTGCAGGACTTAAAGCACGTTGAATTAATAATTGATTATTGCTGGTAAAATTGATGATATCGATGTTTTCGTTGCGCAATTCACGCACAATGCCGTGAATACGACTACCTTTCATACCAACACAAGCACCAACAGGATCGATACGATCATCATACGATTCCACAGCAACTTTAGCTCTTTCGCCCGGTGCACGAACAATCTTTTTAATAACAATAAGTCCGTCGAACACCTCCGGAACTTCTTGTTCTAACAATTTCTCAAGGAATTTAGGGTCGGTTCTAGATACGATAACCACAGGGTTGTTGTTGCGGAAATCTACCTTTTTAACAACACCTCTTAAGGTTTCACCTTTTTTGTAATTATCTGCATGAATTAACTCGCTTTTTGGTAAAATCAACTCATTGCCATCATCATCAAGTAAAAGAATTTCTTTCTTCCATACTTGATACACTTCTCCGGTAATAATTTCACCTTCGCGGTCTTTATATTTTTTATAAACCTCGTCTTTTTCCAACTCCATAATTCGCTGAACCAAAGCCTGGCGTGCAGCTAAAATGGCGCGGCGACCAAAGCTTTCGATGCTCACGTTTTCGTAAGTTTCTTCTCCCACCGAAAAGTCAGGCTCAATTTTGAGCGCTTCGGCAAGTGCAATTTGCGTAACAGGGTTTTCTACTGCCCCGTCTTCCACAATTTCGCGGCGATGCCAAATCTCAAGGTCACCCTTTTCCGTGTTAACGATGATGTCGAAATTTTCATCGTTTTCGTACTTTTTACGCAACAGGGTGCGGAAGATGTCCTCCAACACTTTCATAAGTGTGGGACGGTCGATGTTTTTTACGTCTTTAAATTCCGAGAAGGAATCCACTAGTTCTATGCTGTTCATATTATTGATTTTGTACCATACTGTCGCCCCTACAGGGTTGCAGTGTGGTGGTTTGTTGTTTGTTGCCGTTCTGTCGCCCCTGCAGGGCTGGGAATGGTGGTATTTTTATTAGAATTAAAAAACAATTTTCTTTTTTACGCTTTTAATTTCTTCAAAACCATAGGTTTCGAGTTCAATTTCGGGCTTCATGCCTTTTTTCTTTGGGGGATGATGCACCTCCAAATGAACCACTTTGCCGTCAGCTCTTTTGAGCAAACCTTCTTTTTTAATGCCGGTTAAGAGCACTACTTCTACCGTTTTACCGATATTTTTGTCATACTGCTGCTGCACCTTGAATGGGTTTTCCATGCCCGGACTGGATACATCGAGACTATATTTTTCAGAAAAACGATTGTCGTTATCCATCTGAAACTCAACAAAACGGCTCACTTTCGTGCATTGTTCAATGGTAACACCCGTTGGACTATCGATAAATATTTCATACTTATTGATAGATGGGTTAATTCTAACATCCACTAAAAAGCAGTCCATTTCCACCATTAAAGGTGTAAGCCAAGCTTCTATAATTTCCCGGTTGTTCATGATACAGAAACAAAAGAGGGGACTTTTTACTGTCCCCTCTTCCGAAGTGGTGCAAAGATAGGTAAAGGTTTTGAGATTACAAAGGGGGTATAGCACGCAAGCAAAGTTCCTGCAGTAGTTTGCTGATTCTGGGGCATAAATGGTCAACTGCGCCGGAAGAGAGTAAATGAAAAAGGTATTTAATTGGTAGACTGTTTGTTCACCCGGAAAGTAATGATATTTGGGAAGAGGCGGAACAGGGTTGTACTTTATATGATGTGATTCAATTGAAAAAAGAACTCATCTGAACTGCACTGTGTCTCAATCAAAATTATTTTTCAGTACATCCTAGTTAACTTGAGGTTTTAAAATAGCTCAAATCCTAATAAATTCGACATAGTTTTTGTAAAACATTTTTATCTTTTGTTATTATATCTTTAGGCAATTCCGCCCATACATCATTACTTTTTCTTATAGCTATTTCAAGTAAATGGTCACACTCCAGACTCACCTGCCCTTCAAGTTAATCATGTTTCATTAAATCAAATATTGGATACTTAACACGTGAATTTTGCTCGACTAGTTTTAAGTAATTCAATACAGCCAATCCAACAAAAAAAGGATAAATCAAAGAAGACAAATTGAATAAATTATCACATAATCCAAGAATGGTGATATTACCAGCAACTTAATTGGTAAATAAATTTTGGTAGAACAGGAAAGTTGGAATAACAGTAAAAAGCACAAATGCTAAAGTTTTAAGCAAATTTATATCACAACTTACGCGTCAATAACCCGTGAAATAAAACAAACAACGGGTCTGAATTGAATTTAGGACTCATCATTTATATTGAATTTGAGTGAAATGACAAAAATTTAACATATTTAATTTGATTAAATAAAAACAAATCCTTAAATTTCAACATTATTCTTATGTAACCAAAGGTTTTAAAAATTTATTAACGAATATAAGTTAAGTTTTTAAACGAATCCAAACTCAATCATTTCATTGCAAATTTTTAGTTATAATGATGAAAATAATACCAATAATCGCCTTATGTCTCATTTCTCTCTCTGCATTCAATCAAACAAATGAATTTGCACCAATCGGAGCAAAATGGTGGTATTCAACGACTGAATTTGAGGCTGGTGGTGGTTCTTTAACAATTACTGCAATAAAAGACACAATAATTGGCGTTAAAAGTTGTTCTATTTTAATTTTTGACCCACTACCTAACGCAATAGTGGACAATGATAGTTTATTAATATATCAAGACGAATTTGAAGTTTATCGCTATTTCCCACAGTTTACAAACTTTTATATGTTATATAATTTTACTTTAGGCCCGGGTGACTCCTATTTTTGTTACACTCTTGGGCCTGATTTGTTGTTAGATTCTTTACTGGTTACAATTGTGGATACAACTACAGAAATTATCAATTCTACACCTTTAAAAAAGCAAATAATTCAAACTACTGGATCGTACGATTGGGGCACAGAGGTATATGAAATTCTTGGGAATGTGCAAATGTTACTGCCTGTTAATGGTGTAGTTGAAATTATTGAAGGCCCATTAAGATGTTACGAGGATATTAATTTAGGCCATTTTGAAACTGGAATTGTTGCTGACTGTGACGAAATTGTCACAAATGTTATCGAATTAAATTCACCTATAATCAATGTATACCCTAATCCAGCTGCCGATAGAATATTTATTCATTCACAAACACAGCTCGAAGGAGTTAATATCAGAGTTATCGATTTGGCTGGTAGCATTATTGACATTTATTCACTTGATGTATTTTCGCGTGAACAGTTAAATGTTTCTCATTTATTAAGTGGTGTTTACATAATGCATTTTCAAACAATAGAATTCAATTATTTTTTCACCCTCATAAAAAACTGAAAAATGAAAACTTGTCGATTACATCAATTTAAGTATTTGGGAGTCATAATTACTTCTCTATATTTTGCCCCCCACTTTAAACGGTCAAATAATGTGTCCATTGGACGATTCATTGCTAATGAATAATCCATCAAATTTAATGTCGACCTGTGACGGTACCGGTACTTATCCTTACGCATATGAGGATTTTATGCCTGTCAGTACAACAGTTATCAAAACACTAAAAATGAAATTTGTTATTATTCAAAACACCGCAAAGGATTTTGATGGCAATTTCGAAAGCTCTACAGAAACAACAAAATTTTTTAATGATGCTCTAGCAGACATGAATTTTCGTTATTCGTATTTACAAACGGATATTACTTGTGATTTACCAGATCCAAATGATACTAAAATTCAATTTAGTTTTGAATTAGACTTTCTTACGGATCCCTCTGGAACAGGCTCGTATTGGGACAATCCTACTTCAGGGGGTATCAATACTTGGTGCCCAGGTTATGTAAATTATGATTTGGATCCATTACTCAGCGATGAAATGGAATATATTAATGTTTTTTTTACGGAAGATGACTGCTACTTTGAATATATCGTAAATGCAACTCCTTGCGCGACAGGACCAGCAATAGTTTCTTGTAGCCTTTTTCCGAAATTCATTGATATGGATTATGTGTCACAGGTAAATATGCGCGGTGTTTTCACGAGCTATTATGATAAAAAATATAATGGAGGAACATGGCCAGGCACCTATTGGGATGCTACAGAAACAACATACCATTCAGATAACAGATATTGGTGGGCTGTTGAAGCATTGGGGAAAACACTTACTCATGAATTAGGGCACTCAATTGATTTATACCATGTTGCTCCTACCGTTCCCTGTTATAGTACACGGATAATGAATAATACGGGTGCGGCTACGAAAACATACTTAGATGAAGATGAAGTTGGACAAGCGAATAGAAGTTTATATTTAAGTAGTGTGAAAAAATACGTAGCAGATTGTCCGATTGATAATACAAACAATTTAATTATTACTGGAGATGAAACTTGGGAATATGATATTACCCTTTATAGTGATCTAATTATAAATTCTGGTGCTACTCTCACAATAAAATGTAAGGTCAGCATGCCAACCGACTCAAAAATAATTGTTCAACGAGGAGCATCTTTAATACTAGATGGTGGGACTATTACTTCATCTTGTGGTGATTTTTGGCAAGGCATAGAAGTTTGGGGCCAAGGTAGCTCAACACCGCATCCTTCTATTGCAAGCATCTATGATGGCTCATATCCTTCTTCATCAACTCATCATGGGGTTGTATACCTAAAAGAAGGTTCTGTAATTGAACTGGCTAGAAATGGAATTACCACAAGCAAGTATGACGATTTTAGCAATCCTCTGTATTGGGGCGGAATTGTTGTTGCAGATGGTGCTTCGTTTATAAATTGTCGCCGGGCCGTTGAATTTATGAAATTTGACTATTATACTGTACTACCAAATCTGGATGACGATAATATAAGCGAATTTTGGCGTAGTAATTTTGAAGTCAACGAAGATTTTCCCTGTGGCGAATCCTTTTATGCTCATGTATCCATGTGGGATGTAGATGGGGTTATTTTTGTCGGAAATGCTTTTAGCGATCTACGCGACGTTTGCACAAATAATGCAATGGGAATATACAGTATTGATGCAACTTATACTGTAGCCAGCTATTTTTGTGGTGGCGCAACACCATGTGATGAATATGTTGGAAGCTTTGAAGGATTTTTTAAAGCTATTGTTGCTGAAAATGCTAACTATAGACCACGCGATATAGTTATTGGTGATATATTATTTACTGATAATTACAGAGGGATATTGCTTTCTTTTATTGCAAATTCTACGTTAATTAATAACACATTTGAGATTCAGGATATACCAACAACATCATTTAATGCCTATGGTATTTATTTAGAAGATTGTGTTGGTTACCATGTTGAAAATAACAGTTTTACCACCTACGGAACATTTGATGATGCCTCACCCTTTAATGGAGGCATATATGTAGTCAATAACTCTGACGCTGTAACTGAAATTTATAGAAATTACTTTGAAAATTTGGAAGCTGGAATTCGAGTTCAAACAGAAAATTCCAAGCTTCAAATAAAATGTAATACATTTACTTCGCCGTTGGAAAGGCATGATATATATGTTACAAATACTGGCCTACTAGCACACCAAGGTCAGTGCCTCGGAGGTGTAGGTACTTCTGATTTAGAAAAAGCATTAGCTATGGCTAATAATGTTTTTACACATGACTGCAATAACGTGGAAGGTGATATAAAAATATTTAGTGGTCATCCAGAGTTAAAATATAGACATCATCCAAGTGCTCCAATGACGCCAAGTTGTTATTCTACAGGGACAACATATGTTACACCGGTAACTTGCGCCAACACAACAAGTGATGGATGTCCATCTGAACTCCCAAGTGGAGGGACTGGCTACAAACTGGATGGTTCAAATACACCACAAACAGGTCATCAATTATTGATACAAATTCAAAGCTTGACTGTAGCAATTGAAGGTTTGCAAGAACTTCTAGATGACCAAAATGCAGAAAATGAAGTAATAGAAAATAATGACCTTGTTTATTTACAGGATGAAAAGGATAAATTATTGAGAGAAGCAGTCAATTTATATTATTTGGAAGGAAAAATAGATTCCGCAATTTTGGTAATTGAAAATGAAGATATTGTTTGGAAGAGTCGGAAAATTGCAGAATTACACATCATAAGTGGTAATTATTCAGAAGCAAAAACAATAGTAGATGAAATACCTTCTGATGGTCAGGAAAATAGCGATTTTAAGACCTTAGCAGGTGTGCTTATTACAATGGGTGAAGATGAACGTTCTATTGATTCTTTAACTGAAACTGAGATTTCTACATTACTAGTTATAGCAGGAAAGCAGTCAAATAGTGGTGTCGCTGCAGAAAACATTCTTTCATTTATCACTGGTGTTGATTACCCTGAAATAATAGATCCAGACGATAAAGAGGTAAAGGAAAATCGGCAAATACAAGTTGTTGAGTCGACTATTACTATTAATCCAAATCCAGCTAACAATGAGCTGATAGTTGACGTGCATTCGCTAGTTGAGAATTCTGAATACGCAATAATAATTTATAACATTTCAGGAACGAAATTATATTCTAGTCAAATAGCAGGTAATGCAATTAATTATCTAGACATTTCAAATTTGCCTTCTGGAATTTTAATAGTAAAAATACTTGAAAGCAACCTTCAAATTAGAGTTGAAAAAATAATTCACAATTAATGAGGCTGATTTTTTGCTTTTTAATTTCAGTTCTTTTTATTAAAGGTTGTCTGCATGGTCAGACAACCTTTAATAAAACTATTGATTTTTCAAATGGATCTGAAGTAGGATGGTCATTAGTGCTGCAGGAAGATGGTTATATCTTGATAGGAGGTGGATGGGGATTTGAAATTGGCGATTATTTTGATGAAAAACTTAAATTCGCCAAAACTGATTTAGAAGGAAATGTTATATGGACAAATTTTATAGGTGAACCTTCCATGCATTTTTTTTGCGGGCCACAATCAGGCATAGTCACGCAGGATGAAAATATTGTTTTTTGTGGCAGTAAATTATCAGCAGTAACATATTCTGCAATTCTTGTAAAATTTAATCCAATAACCGGAGATACAATATTTTTTAAGGAATTTGATTTTGATGATGTTCTAAAAGGACTCCAAGTGAGGGAATTATTTGATGGCACTTTGATTATTCTAGCAACAGATGATAATGATGAATATGGCAGCCTACTAATTAAAACAACTGCCGATGGTGAATTTATTTGGGAAAAGCGATATGGAAATTCAAATGAAATTGCCGCGACAAGTTTTGATGTTAAAAATGATACGATATACTTAATAAATAGAAATCTGTTTTGCACACCTGAAGGATATAAGATTAGGGCAATAGATATGGATGGCGATGTGATACAAGAGCTCATCTTTGATGAGGATTGTGCTAGCATGGGATTTTTATCCAATCAGGGAGGATATTATGGAGTTGGTGTAAATTTCCCTATCCCACCCTTTCAATCATTTGTTTATAGAACCGATATTGATGGAATCATACAGTGGCACTACAATACAAGTTTTGATTTGGATACATTAGAATATGAAGATTTATTCCCGGAACTTATTCGTGAATTACCAAATGGTGACCTAATAGTTGGGGGTTACTTTGCATCAAACTATCTGGGGACCTATTTTGGCGTAATAAGTAAAATCAACACAAGCGGTGAACCATATTGGGAAAGAATTTATATTTCATCTAATGATGTTTATGACGATAGTCGGCTGTTAGCTATGGAAATTGGCAACGCAGGTGAGATTATCTTGCTGGGATCTGGTTTTAGTGAAAGTGAATCAGAAAATCAAAACTTTTGGCTGCTGAAACTTGATAGTTTAGGTTGTTTAGTTCCCGGTTGCGATACATTGGATGTTCAAACGCTAGATTTTGAATTGGATAAAGACCAAATATTAATATATCCTAACCCTTCGAGCGGTTTTATCACAATTACGACACATTTTAATCAAGGCGGACTTTTTCTGATCGAATTAATTAATATTTCAAATCAAACTGTATTTAAAAACGAAGATACGTATATTGCAAAAGGTAGGTTTGAAACAACAATAAATCTAGCCGATTTGCCTGCCGGAATGTATTTAATTACTTTAACAAGTGCTGAATTTAGAACTTCGCTTAAAATAATGAAGAAATGAGTATTAAGCTACTAAGCAAATTGAAAATTTAAAAGTTATTTTAATGTGAATACAACTCAGCAACAGGGGCATTTTTTCAAAGAGGTATATTTTAATTGAATTTGTTATAATGTTTTCTACTTGCTGCAGTTTAAACGCATTAGGCTAAAATGCGTCAAAAAGTCTATCTAAGAACGGCATTTTTTTGACGCCTTAACAAGGCACATTAACAGTTTCCAATCTTCCTTTAAACCCCTTACCTTTGCGCCATGATTGCCAACGACGCGGAAAAGTTCAAAAAAGTGATAGGCCATGCCAAAGAGTATGGCTATATATTTCAAAGCTCTGAAATTTATGATGGATTGAGTGCCGTTTATGACTACGGCCCTTATGGCTCATTGCTTAAAAACAATATTAAAGAATACTGGTGGAAGGCGATGGTGCAGATGCACGAAAACATTGTGGGCCTCGATTCGGCTATTTTAATGCACCCAACAACTTGGAAGGCCAGTGGTCACGTGGATGCATTTAGCGACCCGTTGATTGATAATAAAGACTCCAAAAAACGCTACCGCGCCGATGTA
Organism: Bacteroidota bacterium; assembly: GCA_031372705.1. Taxonomy (GTDB): domain Bacteria; phylum Bacteroidota; class Bacteroidia; order Chitinophagales; family BACL12; genus UBA7236. The sequence goes on from JANMLV010000108.1 coordinate 12,507, forward strand.
CTAATTGAAGAGTTTTTGGCGAAACAGGACGAAAAAATTGATAAAGAAGTAGAAAAAGCTAAAAAAAGGTTCGAAAATTTTGATGAGGCGATGTTCAGAAGCACTAATGGGCGCGTGGCCGAAATTGCTGCTAAAAAAGATGCCGTGCATGCACGTTTTGTGAAAGCGTTAAACGATAATAACCTCGACGAACTCAAACAAATTATAATTGACTGTGAAATTGTTGACCCTATCTCAGGAACACGCAACTGGACCGATGTGCGTCAATTTAATTTAATGTTTTCTACCAGTTTTGGTGCTGCTTCAGATTCATCGGATGTTGTTTATCTGCGTCCTGAAACAGCTCAGGGTATTTTTGTTAATTTTTTAAACGTACAAAAAACTACGCGTCAAAAAATACCATTCGGTATTGCACAAATAGGCAAGGCGTTTAGAAATGAAATTGTAGCTCGTCAATTTATTTTCCGCATGCGCGAATTCGAACAAATGGAAATGCAATTTTTTGTTCGTCCGGGCGAGGAAATGAATTATTATAATTATTGGAAAAAAACGCGCATGCAATGGCACCGCGCTTTAGGAACAGATGAAAGTTTGTTGCAATTTCACGACCACGATAAAGTAGCACATTATGCCAATGCAGCAGTAGATATTGAATTTAAGTTCCCATTTGGCTTCAAAGAATTAGAAGGCATTCACTCACGCACCAATTATGATTTAAGCAGACATACTGAATTCAGCGGAAAAAAATTGCAATATTTCGATGCTGAATTAAATGAAAATTATATTCCTTATGTGGTGGAAACATCGGTTGGTTGCGACCGTATGTTTTTAGCTATCATGTGCAATGCTTATGACGAAGAAGTTGTTGGCGACGAAACACGCGTAGTATTGCGTTTGCCGGCTGTTTTAGCACCAATTAAAGTTGCGGTTTTACCATTAATTAAAAAAGATGGTTTGCCTGAAAAAGCAATGGAAATATTTAATACTTTGAAGTTTAATCACCAATGTTATTACGAAGAAAAAGACAGTATCGGAAAACGTTATCGCAGAATGGATGCGATAGGTACACCTTATTGCATTACTGTTGATCATCAAACTTTAGAGGACAATACAGTTACTATTCGCGAACGCGACAGCATGCAGCAAGAACGTATTAACATTGCTGATGTGTTGCGTGTTGTTAATGAAAAAGTAGATATGAATAATATATTGCGTCAACTCGTAGATTAACATTAAATGAAAAAACTTATTCTGATTGCATTTTTATTTGCCACATTAAAATCGCAAGCGCAACTTGAAAATATTTTTGGAACATTAATATCATACATGTCGGGGTCGTTTTCGAGCGAAGCACAAAGTAAAGTTGATTCCAATTTTTATGATATTCGTTTACACATGACACCCATTCAAATGGGTCACAACAATGGGGTATGGTTTTATGTTGAACAAGCTATGGCAACCATGCAAGATAAACCATATCGCCAGCGCTTATATCAAGTTGTAGAAATTGGTTTGGGTAATTATGAAAGTCGTGTTTACGAATTCGAAAATCCATTACAATATGCAGGCGCTTGGAAAGATATTTCGAAATTGGATTCGCTGACATTTGAAAAATTAACCTTGCGCGAAGGTTGTTCAATTGCATTGCAATATGAATATTCAATTGTTGATGACATCAGTATCAATGAATTTGTTGGGTCAACAAGCGCAACTTCATGTTCCAGTTCATTGCGCGGCGCATCATACGCTACCAGCGAAGTAGTAATTTCATGGGATAAATTAGTAAGTTGGGATCGAGGCTGGGATGCAACCGGCAAGCAGGTTTGGGGTGCCGTTACTTCAGGATATATTTTCGATAAGATAAGTGAATAAGATGGCATTATTCAGACATTGCAGTATTGCATATCACTTAAATGTTTGCTAATTTTAGTACATGAAATGTTTTAACAGCACTGCTGCTATTTTTTGTTGCTTAATTGCGCTGTGCATTTTATGCTCATCTTGTAAAAAGGAAGTAATTATTGATGACAATTTTAATGCCTCCGAAAATTATAATAGAAACATCATATTTGATGTTTACAATTTATATAGCGTGTCACCGATATTAGATAGTACCGTTCGCGATGTTACTATTGATATTTTTGCAACTTACTACGAGTTGATATATGATTATTATCCTGATGCTTCACGCATTACCGATTCACTTGGACATGCCGAAATAAATGGATTGGAAAAAGATTTTTATTATATAAGAGCATCTCATCCCACCTTAGGAAATAGAATAGATTCTGTTAGCACACCTGCCAACACCATATCATTTGTAGAAATATATTATTGAGTTACGGCATTTACAAAAGCGCAATCAATCTGCAATTTTTCCCAATTTAATCGGATAATTCCTGCATTTGGCGAAGCGTCTTGCACAACGGTAAATGATAAATTTTCGGCAAGTGTTTCAGTAGCAATCGGGTTAACATTTACACGCAAAGCATCAGCACTTTGGTCGTATTTAAATGCACCCCATTGTGTTTCATCTGTATTAAAAATAAGTATCCACTCCGTTTCACCGGGAATGGTAAAGAATGAATACAAACCCTTTGCCAAAGTTTGCCCCTGAATGGTTACATCTTGAGTAAACTCAATAGTTGTTGCCTCATTTGCACCGGTTCTCCATATTTCACCATAAGGCACTAATGCACCCCAAATTGGGCGATTTTTAACAGCAGGAGAACTATATGTAACGGTAACAGTATTGGTGCCAAATGTTGCCGAAGCAGTAGCAGGTGGACTCACACGGTTTTCTTTATTAGTCATTTCTTCTTTCCGCTTATCTTTAATGGCCTCTTGTGAAGAATTTTCACATGCCGAAAACGCGCTGAAAGCTGCAATAGCTATAACTATAAGGTAAATTTTTTTCATAAAAAACTTGATTGATGTTGCAAAATTAGCATTATAACTTACAATTTTATAAATCGGTTCACTAACAATGCTAAAATTAGAGTAGCCAAAACTATTAAAACAGTAGTTAATACCGGCCAATAAATGGCGCTATAAATAATTAATACTAGTATCAGAAACACTAATATTAAAAATATAACTTGTAACCAATCGCCAATGTTCAAATACTTTCTTATTTAAATAAATTAAAACTGTATATTACTTATTTCATGCATGGGGTTATTCAAATTATCTTAATTTATCAAACGTTAAACGTTATGGAAAATTTGAGCGAATTTAAAAACATCATCAAATGAATTGTAGAGGGGAACAGGAGCAACTCGGATAACATCCGGTTCACGCCAATCGGCAATAACGCCATTTTCGGTTAGTGCGTCGAATGTTTTCTTGCCATTGTTATTCATCACGATCGACAATTGACAGCCACGTTGACTAGTATCCGAAGGTGTAATTATTTTAAAATCTTTTCTTTTACCATTTAACAATAAATATTCCATGTAACCTGTGAGCAAAAAACTCTTAGCGGATAAATTATCTAGGCCGGCTTCATCAAAAATTGCCAACGAAGCTCTGTGAGCAGCCATAGAAAGTATTTGAGCATTGCTCATTTGCCAACCCGCTGCACCGGCTTGCGGAATAAAACCTTTTTGCATTTTAAAACGCGTTGATTCATCATTCCCCCACCAACCACTTAAGCGGGGTAACATATTATTGTTGGCATGCTTTTCATGCACAAAAACACCACTTGTTCCACCCGGACCTGAATTAAGATATTTATAAGAACACCATGTTGCAAAATCAACATCCCAATCGTGTAAATTCAACTTAACATTTCCGGCTGCATGCGCTAAATCGTAGCCCACAACAATATCTTGACCGCACATTTTTGCGTGCGCAGTAATTTTTTGCATTTCGAATAATTGACCGGTATAATAATTTACACCACCAATCATAATTAACGCCAATTCATTTTTATGGATATTAATTTGCTCCATAATATCTTCGGTTCTAATTACATTTTCTCCTGCGCGAGGCATGAGTTCAATAATAGCATCATTGGCATCAAACCCATGAAATTTAACTTGATTTTCTACTGCATATTGATCGGATGGAAAAGCCATGTATTCCATCATGATTTTGTATCGCTGTTTTGTTGGTCGGTAAAAACTAATCATCAACAAATTAAGATTAACGGTTAGCGAATTCATTACCACTACCTCCAGTGGTTTTGCTCCAACTAAACGCGCAGTAGACTCTTCTAAAAAATGATGGTAATACAACCAGGGGTTTTTAGCATGTAAATGACCTTCTACACCAAGATTTTGCCAATCGAGTAGCTCTTGTTCCAAAAATGATTTTACACTCTTTGGTTGTAATCCTAATGAGTTACCACACAAATAAATATGTTCTTTGATGTTTGTAGTTGGGATATAAAACTTAGCTCTAAACTCGCGCAAAGCATCATTGGCGTCGAGTGTGGCAGCAAATGTTGCTGAATTTTGAAAGGTATGCAATAACATACTGCAAAGGTAAGATTCATTATCGATTTAAGTAAAACATGAAATCATCTAGGTTTAAAACTGACTCAAAGCGCTTATGGCGGCTTTTATATTGTCCTGTTTGAATTACAACAAATCTGTTTTACTGTTCACCTATCCATGAATAGTATACCCGAATTTTGTATAATTTTACGGTGTTTATTCCTTAAATATCAAACTTATAATGCAATATCCTGATAGTTCCAATACACAGTTTAGGCTCGCTGCCGAATTAGTTAATTATACCGGTCAACATATTTTTTTGACGGGTAAAGCAGGCAGTGGCAAAACCACATTTTTACATTTCATGCGCAAGCATACTACAAAGAAATGTGCTGTTGTAGCGCCAACGGGAGTTGCGGCTATAAATGCGGGAGGTGTTACCATGCATTCGTTTTTTCAACTGCCATTTGAAGTGTTTTTACCGGTTAACACACCGTTTGGCGGACAATTAAATGTTACCTATCAACACAATCTTTTTAGCAAAGTACAACTGAACAGTCAGAAGCGCGAAGTAATGGAAGAACTTGAACTGCTGATAATAGATGAAGTGAGTATGTTGCGCTGCGATAAATTGGATTGCATTGACAGTATTTTACGCGGCGTGCGCAAAAAAAACATTCCGTTTGGAGGAGTACAAGTATTATTTATTGGCGATTTATATCAGCTTCCGCCTGTTGCACCGGATGCTGATTGGCATATTTTGAAAGAGCACTACAAAAGTCCCTTCTTTTTTGATGCACATGTGCTGCAATCTGCAAATGTGGCTTACGTTGAGTTAAAAAAAATATATCGACAAAAGGAAAAACAATTTATTGATTTACTTAATAATGTGCGCAATAATACGATGACAGAATATGATTTCGAATTATTGCAAAGCAGATACAACCCAAGTTTTAGGCCGCCGGCGGATGAGCATTACATTACCATTGCATCGCATAATTACAAAGCCGATAAAATAAATATCGATGAATTAAATAAATTACCAGGAACATCTTCAACATTTACAGGAATAATTGAAGGTGATTTTTCCGATAAATCGCTGCCGGCTGAAAAACAATTGTCGTTGAAAGTTGGCGCACAAATTATGTTTATTAAAAATGATTCGGGAGAAGATAGAAAATACTACAATGGTAAAATTGCCGTCGTAAAAAGCATTCAGAAAGAAACAATAACAGTAACCATGCGCGATGAAGGCATTGATTTTGAATTGCGCAAAGAAACTTGGGAAAACATTCGCTACCAGGTTAACAAAGAAAAAAATAAAATAGATGAAGAAATAATCGGCAAGTATATTCAATATCCTATTCGGTTAGCATGGGCCGTAACTATTCATAAGAGTCAGGGATTAACATTTGACCGCATAGTAAT
>JANMLV010000109.1:0-35653 GCA_031372705.1 Bacteroidota bacterium
TTGAGTGAAAAATTATTAATTCACGACTACGAAGTAATAATGCAATTACCCTCCACGCCATGGTTGGTGTTTCTCACCGACCATTAATACGAAGCACAAATTTTCACTCTTGGAAATTAATAGTGAATTAATTGTTGGCTCCGAATTTCAACTTAATTCAAGCCTCAAATTTTGTTTAATTTTGCTCAATTTTGTTCAATTGGCTGTTTAAATTTTTTTGCTCCGCATGTCAATCAAATTGAGATCTCAAATTTTGCTCAATCTTGTTCAATTGGCTGTTTAAATTATTTCGCTCCTGCTCAATGGCTGTTTAAATAAATAACTAATCGCAGAAAAACTTTATTTAACAAACGATGCAGCATAAGGTATTCCATTTACCATTACTTCTATAAAGTAAATCCCAGGAATTAAATCGGTAGTATTAATTTGAATGGCGGAGTTAGTATTTTCAGTATTTAAAATATTTATCAATCTGCCTGTGGCATCAAATAATTGAATAGACGATGCATTCAAATTGGTATTTGCGTCTATAAAAATAGTTGCATTTTCGTTAACCGGGTTTGGAAATATTTGTAAAGAAAAATCAATAACATTATGTATTGCAATAATAGCACTATATGTAAAACTTAAATCAGTCTCCATCATTTTTAATCGATAATACATGGTATTCGCTAAAATCGCATCGTCGGCAAATTGATAATATTGTTCATTAGTAGTTTCACCATTTACAGGAACAAATGCTATTGTAGAAAAATCGTAGGCATCTACACTACGTTCAATTTCAAATCCGGAAACATTAATTTCATCAGTTGTAACCCACGTTAATTTATTTGCTCCTGCTACATTTTCTCCTGAAAACGAAAGTAAGGTTAGTGGCAACAAAAACTCGCAAGTGCCAATAATTGGTGGTAATGTATATCTGGTTGCGTCATTATAAATCCAATTCGAAGAGGTATTATAATCGCTAACTGTGGCCGGATCAGGTATTATTAGGCAATTTATTATGCCATTATCTCTATCATTTAATACAACGCAATCGAGGCCATCGGTAAGCCCCGGAGGCAATAAAGTTTGCTCAGCGGAGTTAGTTCCTGTCCATGACCATGCGCCGTTAAAATTTAAGCACGCAATAAATGTTGGACTTGCAACTGAACCTGTAAAAGCTAATATTTCATCTCCATTTGTCGATAAAGCCATACTTGCAGCTACGCCACTTGCTACAACTGAGCCATGCGAAACAGAAACGCCTGCTTCTAAAATTCCTGTAGGGAAGGTAGTAAAACCACCTGAACCACCACCTGTAAATGTTACCATGGTATTAGTGGGCAAGTCACCCGCAGGCACAGTCCATAAAATACCTCCCTCAGAAGCATACAATATAGAGCCCGTCCATCCGGCATCGGTAAAATAAATTTGAGTTCCTGCAGTTAAATACTCAGTCAAAATAATGGTGAATTGGTCCGGATTATCAGCGTTATACCCAACAAAGGCAATACCGCCAACCGAAACCTGTGCAAACGAAATACAGTGTGTGAAAATCATGGCATAAAATATCAATAATAGCTTTTTCATAATATGCCTCTCAAGGCACAAAGGTAAAAGGGCTACATTACCTAAATATTAAGCGGTTATTGATTACAAGTCAATTTTTTGGAGTTGGGTTGCAATTTGAAATTACCGGAATTCGCTAGCAGTTGGTTGAAAACCAAGCAGAGACAATCCTTCAAGGGTATGTGGCATTTATTCACCGAAATCTATCCATCGATTTCACTAAATCTTCGTCCTTCTTAATATTGCGGTAGGCAAGCAATAACGCAATAATAATTAAAATCGGAACACCAACTGCAAAAGCATAATTTGGCGTTCCTGAATTTTGCATCGCAGCAAAAACAGAAGTTGCAGCAAGGGAAACTGCGAGTAAAACACTAATCATGCAAAAACGGATTTGCAATTTGCGGTCTTTAAATTGCGAAATAATAAATATACTTAGCAAGGCAATGCCAATTGCAATTGCAGTAGAAATTACATCTTCTTTACCATAAATAGCTAATTCATCGACTGTTGCAATCGGCACAAACAAATAAGCTAAAGAAGCCAATGCCGAAACAAGTAAAAATATGGTCTGAATGCGTTGCCACATAAATTAAAATTTTGTCAAAGATAAGCAGCTGCCTTCAATTTTGAGTGATGGATTAACACAGATTTAAGTAATATTGCACAGTGAGGTATTTTTTAGAAATAGCATATCGCGGTACAGACTTTGTCGGGTGGCAGTTTCAACCCAATGGGATTGGCGTTCAACAGAAAGTTGACGAGGCGTTGTGCACTATTTTAAGGGATGAAATTCATTGTTTAGGATGCGGCAGAACCGATGCCGGCGTGCATGCTTCACAGTTTTATCTGCATTTTGATACCAAAGTAGAGCTTCCTGAAACTTTCATTCTCCGTATGAATCAATTTTTACCCAACAGCATTGCCGTTATACGTTGCCTGCCGGTACATGAAAATGCACATGCACGATTTGATGCTACCTTGCGTGCTTATGAATATACATTTACGTTTCAAAAAAATCCTTTTGCTACCGATTTAATGGTGTTTCGGCATTTCAAAGATTTAGATTTTGAACTGATGCAACAAGCTTGCGAAATATTAAAAAAGTATAACGACTTCCCATCATTTTGCAAGAGTAATCAAGGTTCAAAAACTACCATTGTTAATATCAAAGAATGTTATTGGAAACAAAATGGTGATACCAAAACATTATACATTTCAGCCGACAGATTTTTACGCGGCATGGTTCGTCTTATTGTTGGCGCAATGATTCAAATTGGTAAACACAAAATGACATTGGAAGAATTTGATGAAGGTATTCAAAGCAAACAACGTTTTAAATATGCGTTATCTGCCCCGGCACACGGGTTGTTTTTAATACGTGTTGAATATCCTTATATCGCTTAATACAATAAAAATTGGTTTACAATTTTTATTGTGTTATTGCAATTACTTTTCCAATACTTCCATTTGGCGTAACAAGGTTCACAGTATACATGCCGGTTGGCACATTCAATGGTACAACGTTGTCTTGATTTGTAATTTCAATATCCATTACCATTTGACCAAGCATATTTGTAATATACAAATGTGATACCTCAGTTAGCGGTTCATCAAAATTAACATAGATATTATTTCCGTTAGCATACATGCTGACATCATCGTTATTGTCAATACCATCTTCAGCAGTCCGACATGCAGTCGTTTCAAAAAATTGAGATTCTGAATATTCAGACAATGTCCCATCAACACAAGCTCCGCGAATTTGCCATTCATAATTTGTACTGCATGATAGTCCATTCAATTTAGTATTTGATTTGTCACCCGGAATAATCCTAGATTCCCAAACTCCTCCTAAAACACGATATTCTATTTCATAGTATTCAATATCCGGCTCGGGTTCCCAATAAACTTTAGCCCAATGAGCTGTTGTTGTGCCTGTTCCTAATGCGTCAATAGGAACACATGAAACAAATCCTTGTCCTGCATTTATTGGCGCAAACGCTGTGTAGTTGATTGCATAATCATAAATGGTTACTGATGTTGCCACAGGATAAATTGCCGGAATGTTATTTACTGATAATCGCATCCAACCATAATACTTTAAAGGTCCTGATTTTAGGCGAAACCCAATATATTTTATATTATTAAGTGGCAAACCTTCTGTCCAACAATAATCTCCTACACTTGAAAATAAAGCCGGGTAACAATCAATATTATATAATTCAGCATAATTAATAAAATTTAAAGAGGGGCCAATAGGAGCGCCAACAGTAATTTGCTTTGCAAAATTGCCAAATACATTTAAGAACAACGCACTTGAAAACGTGTAAATATTACTTGATTCAAAAGAAAAAGCAATTCTGTCGCCTAAAACCCCTGTAATTCCAATATGATCAAAATTACTCGCAGACCCATATGAGGAATAGGAAAAAGATGCATTAAAAATAAAATCTGTTAAAGCATCTCCATCCAAATCTAAATGTAAAGTATCCAAAACTCCTGTAGAAATAAGTGATTTATCAGGGATGAGGTTTGTATAAACAATTTGAGCATCACTCTCATTTTGCAATGCTAAAAATGAAGCCGCCATGGCTGAATAAGCGCCTAAGCGACGAGTAGGGTTTAAGTATTTCATAGGTAAAGTTTTATCAAACTTAAAAATTAAAATGACTATCCGCAACAAAAATGATGCATACCAAAAGATGGTAGCCCACAGTAAGCAACTGCCTAATCATGTTAAAAGTAAATAAATATGAGGACCTTGCTTCGTTGGAAAAATACAGGATTTAATGCATTCTAGAAATGTTAAACTGTAATGGCCTAACTGAACGAAGTTTCAGAGGATATTTGCTTTAGAAAATGTATTTTTTAAAGGAGTTGGAACAACAAAGCTACTTTGAATTTAAACTATATCCTCGCCATCTGCTTCTGTAAGCAATTTGAAATGGGCTTGAATTAACTGCAGTAAATCCTGCCCTGAGCGATTCAATATCTCACGACCATCAATCATTTTAACCGAAGTTAGTTCACCCATAGTTCCGGTTGTAAAAACCTGATCGGCATTAAAAATTTCAGTTAAAGAAATATTTTTTAGGTGGATTGGAATATTGTGCACAGCACAAAGACCAATTACCGTTTTCCTTGTTATTCCCGGCAAGCAGGCATCTGCATTTGGCGTAAATACAATGCCATTTTTAATCATGAAAATATTGCACGCATTTGTTTCGGCAACAAACCCATAATTATCTAACATTAATGCATCATCTGCCCCCGCAACATTGGCTTCTATTTTTGCAAGAATATTATTGATGAGATTATTATGGTGAATTTTCGAGTCTAAATTTGATGGGCTATTTCTTCTTACCGAAGATGTTATCAATGTTACTTCATTAGAATAAACAGGCTCCTTCCATTCTGCCAAAACAATTAATGTGCATCCGAATTGGTTTAATCTCGGATCCATTCCCGATGTAATTTTTTCACCGCGTGTTAATGTAAGTCGAATATGTGCACCACTTAACATCCCATTTGCCTTTAACGTTTCAAAAATGGCATGCTTTACAAAATCAATTGAAGGTACTTGTGCAAACATCATGGCATGTGCACTTGCCATTAATCTTTCCAAATGTTCATCTAAACAAAATACTTTGCCATCGTAAACGCGCAATCCCTCCCAAACAGCATCACCACCTTGCACCGACGAATCAAATACCGAAACCTTTGCTTGACTGCGCGGATAAAGTCCATCTTTTACCCAAACAAAAATATTTTCGTTTTTCGCATTGAATTGTTGTTGCATAACTATATGGCTTGCTTTTTCAACTGCTCATAAAATGGTAAAGCTTCATCATAAATATGTTGTAATGAATCTGTCAATTTTATTTCTGAAGTATCAATAGGTTGAAATCCGGTTGAGGCATGCACGGCGCTATACCAATATTTGGCCCAAATGCCATCTGCCTTTTTAGGACCTGCAGCCCAACTCAACATAGCAGGACTAAATGTTAATCCACATGAAAAACATATTTTCTTCAAAGCAATTTCCGGATTGCGCAATACGGTATCTGCATCAACAATTAAAGAATGAAAATTCAACTTTTGAAGATATTCAACCAGTTCAAAACTTTGCTTAATGCCAATATCAGCCAAAACAGTTTGCTCAATTACTTTACTATATGAATGTAATACGCTTTTAGGATCGCGAATTAAAATAATATTTTTGGTCTGTTCTAAAAAACGCAAATCCATATCAACAAGGTGATGCGTCATTTGTTTGAGGAACAAAAAAGGACGGTCAAAATCATTAAATAAAAAACTATCCATTACGGCATCACCGCTATTATTTTGCGCATTTAAAATGTCTTCCCTGCCGGGATGTTGCACTCCGGTAACCTTTAAATAATGTGCATACAACGGCTCATCAAAAACACGTACATCTTTATGCTGTGAAAATGCATACATCATTGCTGTAGAAATATTGCGCGGACCCGACCATAAATTAATAATAGTTTCGGCAGGATGTAGATTGTCTTTTCTCAAATTAATTAGTTTTTATGATGCTTAGTTTCGCAAATTTTAATAATAATTTTTTCTGACCGGCTTGCTGGAAAAAAATTGTCGCCATTTTACCATCGTTACTTCCTTCCATTGCCAATATTTTGCCGAATCCGAATTTTTGATGCTCTACATCCATGCCCGATTGTAATTCCTCAGGAAAAGCTGCTACAAAATCAGATGAAGGCTTGTGAATATAATTACTAACCGGCGCAACAGGTTTTACTTTTGTAACAGGTGTTCCGCTTTCGTATTGCTTCTTATTGCTTTTATCTTCTGTCCAACTTTTAGAATTATATCCTACATATTGTAATAAATTTTGAGGTAGCTCTTCTAAAAATCGACTCGGCTCGCAATATTCCAAGTTGCCATATTTATAACGCGTGGCAGCATGCGTAATCGTTAACTTTTCTTCTGCCCGCGTTACGGCAACGTAAAACAACCTGCGCTCCTCTTCTAAATCTTCACGCGATGAAACTGATAAAGTTCCCGGAAATAAATTTTCTTCTAATCCCACCACAAAAACACTCTTAAATTCCAAACCTTTTGCTGCGTGGATAGTCATTAATTTTACTGTTTCATCTTCATTGCCTTCAGCATCAGCATCTGTTAACAAAGTAACTTGCTGCAAATAATTAGCAAGTGTTTTCTCTTCCGACATATCATCGGGCAATGGAGCAACATACTCCGGCGAATCAGTTGCTTCAGGTGTTACAAACTCTTTAATGGAGTTAAGTAATTCTTGAATATTTTCATAACGACTTAATCCTTCTACACTTTGATCGTTATATAATTCCTTTAATATCCCTGTTGATTTTGCTACATGACTTGCCACTTCATAAGCATCCTTTTTATTTAGTAAGGTTTGAAAACTTTTAATCATGATTACAAAATCGGCAAACAATTTTCTGGTTCCGGAATTAAATTGTAATAAGTCAATATTCTCTGACATCGTCCACAAACTTTTATCATTGTCAGACGCATACACCATTAATTTTTCTATACTGGTTTTTCCAATTCCGCGAGCGGGATAATTAATTACCCGTTTAAACGACTCTTCATCATTAGGATTTACAGCAAGTTTTAAATACGCAATTAAATCTTTCACCTCTTTTCGCTGGTAGAAAGAAATGCCTCCATAAATGCGATAAGGAATATTTAATTTGCGCAAACCTTCCTCAAATGCACGGCTTTGTGCATTGGTTCTGTACAAAATTGCAAATTCACCATTTTTAATATGGTCGCGCATGCGTTGCTCAAAAATGTTATCTGCCACCATTCTACCCTCTTCGTTATCGCTCATTGCGCGAATAACTTTTATGGATTCCCCTTCTGCATTATCTGTCCAAATTTTCTTTGCAAGTTGATGTTGATTTTTCCCGATAATATGATTTGCTGCTTCAACTATTATTTTCGTTGAGCGATAATTTTGCTCGAGCCTGAATGTTTTCACTTCAGGAAAATCTTTTTCGAAATTCAATATATTCGCAATACTCGCACCTCTAAATGCATAAATACTTTGCGCATCATCACCAACTACTGCAATATTTTGAAATACATCCGCAATGCGTTTTACAATTGAGTATTGCAAAAAGTTTGTGTCTTGAAACTCATCAATCATGACGTATTTAAATCGATGCTGATATTTATAAAGCACATCCGGAAAACGTTCTAATAATTCATGTGTTTTCAATAACAAGTCATCAAAATCCATTGCCCCTGCACGGAAACATCGCTTCGCATACATTTTATATATTTCCGCCATTTTCGGCCTGCCATTACTTTCATCTTCGCTAATTAAATCCGTGTTTACGGCATACTCATTGGGACCAATCAAATTATTTTTACAAAGTGATATTCTGTACAACACATAATTCGGTTTATACAGTTTATCATTAAGTGCCATTTCTTTCACAATTGTTTTGAGCAAGTTTTTAGCATCTTCCGTGTCGTAAATGGTAAAATTTGAAGGATAGCCTAATTTATCGGCTTCGCTGCGCAAGATTCTGGAAAACACGGAGTGGAAGGTGCCCATCCATAAATTACGTGCATCGGTACCATATAATTGCTCAATACGGTTTTTCATTTCCCGTGCAGCTTTATTGGTAAAAGTGAGTGCCAAAATAGAAAATGGATCAGCACCGGTATGCATCAAATAAGCCACGCGAAAAGTAAGCACCCTCGTTTTTCCCGATCCCGGGCCTGCAATAATCATCGTTGGGCCTTCAATATTGGTTACGGCCGCCAGTTGTGCTTCGTTTAAGGTATCTAATAATTTCACGGTATAAAAATACGGCAATCCCGCAGGGTTAAGTAATTGATTTGATGTGGAAACAAATTTGCATCAACTTTTTTTTGATAAACAAGCAGGCTAAGCAATTTCAATCCCGCGCCGGCAACGAAAACAACCTTCCTATTAACATCACCAAAAACAAAACGCCCCAAACAGATTCAACTAAGGCCAAATTCCTGATTATATGTGTGGGATTATTGTAAGCCGTTCCCGAACCACTTATGCTGCATAAACTAAAGTATAAACTTTCTGCATAAGTTTGGTAACCCGGCTCTAAAGCGGCACCTAATGCGCTGTGGTCAAGCAATAAAAACACTTCGTAAAAACTGGCCCATCCTAAGGCAATAAGCAAATACACGGCAACTGAACCCCACAAGCGCTCCGTTATATTCAAATCTTCGGCATAAATATCGAGCAGCCCTAATGCAATTAAATAACATTCAATACCACATAACAATAAATGTGTAACCATCAACAAATTAGTTTTAATGCTGCTTACATCAAAAAACGGATTCAACGCAACTATAGAGATTGCAAAAATTAAAATAATACCAACTTTCAACAACATTTGAATGCGCGGTTGCGGATTTAAAAATCGCGATAACTGCAATAACATGATTAAATAAATGGCTTCCGGAATTAATAAAATTGCCGACACGGTAGTATGCGGATTTTGCAAGTCGAATTTAACCGCCAAATCGCCCAAAATGAGTACCAGAAATATTAATAAAATTTCTATGGATGCCACTTTACGGTAGTTTTTAGATTTTAAACTCAGTGTTTGTAAAATATTTTTTTTTGCCATAATGCCCGAAAATAAATAGTGAAAATGCGCTTAACCGCTTAACTTGCTTTCAAATAGTTATACTAAGGTAATAAGTTTTAATTTTGGGACAAATATTACTTATGACATCCCATGAGGTTTTAAAAAAATATTATGGTTACGATAGCTTCCGCGATCAACAGGAAGCAATCATAAAGCATGTTGTAGATAAAAATGATGCGCTGGTGGTAATGCCAACCGGCGGTGGTAAATCTGTATGTTTTCAAATTCCCGCCATGCTGCTTCCGGGAATTACCATTGTTGTTTCACCGCTTATTGCTTTAATGAAAGACCAAGTGGATGGGTTAATCGCTAACGGAATTCCGGCAGTCGCACTGAATAGTTCCATGACCTCCGACGAACAGCGAATTGCACTCAGCCGTATTAATAATGGCGAAATAAAATTAGTATATGTTGCACCTGAGCGTATACTAAGTGAAGGTGGTCGTTTCATGGAGTTTTTAAAATCGATATCCGTTTCACTTTTTGCTATTGACGAAGCGCATTGCGTAAGTATGTGGGGACATGACTTCAGGCCTGAATATTTGCAACTTGCCATTTTAAAACAACATTTTCCACAAACACCTATAATCGCTTTAACGGCAAGTGCCGATACAATAACCAGAACCGATATCGCCGAAAAATTAGGCATCGCAAAAGCGAGGGTTTTTATTTCAAGTTTTAATCGCGCAAATATTAATTATTATATCGAGCCTAAAAAAGATGCTTTTGGAGCGATAGCAGAATATCTTGAATCGCATAAAAATCAGTCGGGAATTATTTATACTTTAAGTCGTGTTACGGCTGAAAACTTGGCGCGACAATTAACCGAAGCAGGTTTTTCAGCTAAATATTATCATGCCGGAATGGATGCCGGAACGCGTGCTGCTGTTCAAGTTGAATTTAAAACCGACAGGATAAATATTATTGTGGCAACTATTGCATTTGGGATGGGAATCGACAAACCTGATGTGCGTTTTGTAATTCATTTTAATCTCCCCAAAAATATTGAAAGCCATTATCAGGAAACCGGTAGAGCCGGGCGCGACGGATTAAAAAGCGATGCCATATTATATTATACCTATGGCGAGGTATTAATGCTGCGCAGATATGCAGAAGTGGAAAAAAATCCGGAGCAATCGGCCATTATGCTTAAAAAGTTAGACCAAATGGCTAATTTCTGCAATGCAAAAAAATGTCGCAGAAAAATGTTGATGGAATATTTTGGCGAGACGTATGCTATTTCAAACTGTGAAAGTTGCGATTATTGTTTAAGCAAACGCCATAGTTTCGAAGCCACTGTTATTGCACAAAAAGCACTGAGTGCAGTTGTTCGCACAGAAGAACGATTCGGTATGAATTACCTTATCGATTTTTTACGGGGCAGCAAAAGTGAAAAAATTTGGGAGAAACATAAACAATATAAAACTTACGGCATTGGTGCAGATATTTCTCGCGATAAATGGACAGTTTATTTCCGCGAACTTATTGACCAAGACTATTTAAGACGCGATGAGTATGGTGATTATCCCAAACTATCACTTACCGAAAAAAGTCAACTCGTTTTACAAGGCAAAGAAGATGTTTATTTTTCAATTGCCGAAGAAAGAGAAAAGGCAATCGACAAAACACCGCTCGAATATGAACAATTATTATTTGATCAATTAAAAAGTATGCGCACTCGAATTGCCTACCACGAAAACATTCCGCCGTATATGGTTTTGGGAGATGGCACATTAATGGAAATGGCAGCTTTTTTACCTGAACACATTACCGATTTAAATAAAATTTCCGGTTTTGGAGAAGTGAAAATTGGACGGTACGGTGAACAACTGCTTGAAGTTGTTTCAAAGTATCGCAAAATGCACCAACTGCCTTCGCGCATGGAATTAATTGCAGCTAAAAAAACAAAACGGCCAACTCCACCAAAAAAAGATGCGCCTCCGGCAGAAACTAAAAAAACATCACTCTATATGTTTCGCTCAGGTAAATCAATTGAAGAAATAGCAACGGAAAGAAAATTGAAATCCAGAACCATTGAAGACCATCTCATCGGCTTTATTGAAACAGGTGATATACGTGTTAATGAATTTGTGGGTCAAGATAAAATTCCAATTATAACTAATGTAATTAACAACGCAACAGACACTAAATTAACACCGCTAAAAGAAATACTGGGTGATAATTATTCATTCACAGAAATCAAAGCTGTGATTGCGCATTTAGCCTACTTATCAAAATAAGTTGGCTCCATTATGATTTAATTTTGAGATAGAATTAAAGCATTTAACTATTAATCATGCGCTCTAATAACTCAATTGCAGCTTCACTTATAACAGTACCCGGCCCAAAAATAAATGCTGTTCCCGCCTCATGCAAAAATGCGTAATCTTGTTGTGGAATAACACCACCTACAACCACCAAAATATCACCTCTGCCCTGCTCCTTTAATAAATTAATTACCTGAGGCACTAATGTTTTGTGTCCTGCCGCTAATGACGAAATTCCGATAACATGCACATCATTTTCTATCGCTTGTTTCACTGCTTCCGCCGAAGTTAAAAATAATGGTGAAATGTCAACATCAAATCCAATATCAGCAAATGCCGAAGCAATAACTTTTGCGCCGCGGTCATGTCCATCTTGTCCTAATTTCGCAATTAATATTCTCGGCCTTCTGCCATCTTTTTGGGCAAAGGCATCACTTAATTGACGCGCTTTAATAAAACTTTCTTCCTGCATAACTTCTTTTTGATAAACGCCGGCAACAGATTGAATGTTTGCAGTATATCTGCCAAAAACTTTTTCCATTGCAAAACTAATTTCACCTAATGTTGCTCGCTTGCGCGCAGCATCTACTGCTAATGCCAATAAATTACCGGTACCCGTTTCTGCACAGGCAGTAATTTCATTCAATATAGATTGAACATCTGCATTATTTCTGGTTGATTTAATTTTATTTATTCGTGCTACTTGCGACTCACGCACAGCGGAATTATCTACTTCCAATATTTCAAAATTATTGGATTCGCTTGTTTTAAATGCATTAACGCCAACAATAATTTCAGTGCCACTGTCAATCATGCCCTGTTTTTTTGCTGCAGCTTCTTCTATGCGCATTTTAGGTATACCGGTTTCTATTGCTTTTTGCATACCGCCAAGTGTCTCCACTTCTTCAATTAATTTCCATGCATCGTCAAATATTTTTGCAGTTAATGCCTCAACAACAGTGCTTCCTCCCCACGGGTCAACAGTTTTGCAAATTGCAGTTTCTTGTTGCAAATAAATTTGTGTATTGCGTGCAATGCGCGCCGAAAAATCGGTAGGTAATGCAATGGCTTCATCTAAACTATTAGTATGCAAACTCTGTGTTCCACCCAAAACTGCAGCTAAGGCTTCAATGGTTGTGCGTGCAACATTATTAAATGGTTGTTGCTCCGTTAAACTCCATCCTGATGTTTGACAATGTGTGCGCAACATCAATGATTTTGCATTTTGAGGCTCAAATTGTTGCATGAGCTTCGTCCATAAAAATCGCGCTGCACGTAACTTGGCAATTTCCATAAAATGATCCATGCCAATGCCGAAGAAAAATGATAATCGCGGAGCAAATTCATCTACTTTTAATCCGGCTTTAATTCCTGTACGCACATATTCGATACCATCTGCCAAAGTATAAGCCAATTCAATTTCAGGTGTTGCACCGGCTTCTTGCATGTGATATCCCGAAATAGAAATAGAATTAAATTTCGGCATATTTTGCGAACAATATTTAAATATATCGGCAACAATACGCATACTCGGAGCAGGTGGATAGATATAAGTATTGCGCACCATGAATTCTTTTAAAATATCATTCTGAATAGTGCCCGCCAATTGTTCAGGTTTTACTCCTTGCTCTTCTGCAGCAATAATATAAAATGCCATAATCGGAATTACAGCTCCATTCATGGTCATGCTCACACTCATTTGATCCAATGGAATTTGGTCGAATAATATTTTCATATCCTCAACCGAATCAATAGCAACACCTGCCATACCAACATCACCAACTACACGTTCATTATCAGAATCATATCCGCGATGTGTTGCTAAATCGAAAGCAACGGATAATCCTTTTTGTCCGGCAGCTAAATTTTTTCTGTAGAAAGCATTGGATGCTTCAGCGGTAGAAAATCCTGCGTATTGACGGATAGTCCAAGGTTGCATAACATACATAGTTGTGTATGGTCCGCGCAGGAATGGCGATAAGCCGGGCATGGAATTAATAATTCCGTTGAATGTATCGGGTGGTGCAACAAAATCATGTTGTACTGAATAATGTTTGTATGCGATGTTTTTGAAATCTCTTTTCATATTTATCTGTTACCATTCTGTCGCCCCTACAGGGCTGAGTTCGGTGGTTCTTTACTCGGTTAATTTTATTTTTTTGATTCAATAAATTGTTGCCATGCTTTTTCGCCGAATTCCTTAGTTAAAGTTTCAATATAAAAACTGCCGTTGGCTGCTTCTCGGTATTTATCCATATAACTTTCGTAGCGCAAAATGTTTTGAATATTTGTAGCAAGTTGTTGTGCATCTACATCGTTATTTGTTTTGCTGAAAGGTAAAACACAAAGCGCATCGCAACCACCAAGAATTGCACTCATTGCTGCTGTTGTAGTGCGCAATAAGTTGCTGTGTTCGTCGGTTTGGGTAAACGATGCAGTGGATGTTACACATTGAATTTCAGGATGCGGAATAAAATCCATTTCGGGCATGTATGCTTTTATAAAATTATTCCACAAAATTTTAAATGCGCGCAATTTTGCAATTTCAAAAAAGAAATTTGTGCCCACACCAAAACGAAATGTTACAACATGCATTAATTCTGTTAAGTCCACATCGCGTCTTTCCATTTGTTCAAAATATTCAGCTGCAATAAGCAATGTTTCAGTTAATTGCGTAATTACATCTTCACCTTTATCGGCTAAATAGCTAGTGTCAATTTTAATTATTTTGCAATCGTGTAAATGTCCGCTTAATCTGAAAAATAAATCTGCCAAATGTGTATATGCTAATCCTTTGCTTTCCGGCTCACCATAATGCAGCCAAAACGCTTTCGGATCAAATTCAATTCCGTATAACAATCTGTCGCGCTCACCTAAATAGCCAACTCTATCGCGCCATTTGGCAACAATATCTTCATCCAATAAATCGGTATTAATATCAAAACTGAAATTAACAGGCTTACTTAGTTTAACAATCTGATTTACCACCAAATCCCAAACACCTTCGTCCGATACTTTTACCCGTATATGATTGGCACCACGCTTTCTTGCATCAACAACCATTGTTTCTAAGTCGCTGTTTTCAGTTACCAACATCTCCTCCGAAACGTTCCAACTTAGGGTTTGCTGCCCCTGTTCGGCAACGGCTTCCATAAAATCGGTATCTAAATCTTCCAAATAATCTGCCGATGCATCAGTTTCAAAAATTGGCAGGTTTTCGCGGGTATATAAAGGCTGAACGGCTATTCCGTCGATTGTTGTTAGCAGCTTTTCATTGAAATCGGCTCCTTTCAAGTCTTTAGCAACCTGATCGCGCCAATTTTGCATCGTAGGGCTGTTGTTACCCTCAAACAAATCTTTCATTGTTCAAAGGTATTAAAACCTCTTTGTGATATCGGTCTTATATTTGTGAAAAATTAAAACAATGCAACTCGAAAACTTAATAACCGAAATAAAAGGCAACATACTATTTATCACCATCAATCGTCCTAAAAACCTGAATGCACTCAATATCAAGACTATTGTTGAGTTAGACGAGGTTTTTGAAGAGTTTATGTACAACGATGATGTGAAAGGAATTATCATTACCGGAGCAGGCGAAAAATCTTTCGTTGCCGGAGCCGATATTTCAGAATTTGCTGACTTTACACCCGCGCAAGGTAAAACAATGAGCGAAAATGGTCACGATGCCTTCGACAAGATAGAAAACTATAATAAGCCTGTAATTGCCGCCATAAACGGCTACGCTTTGGGGGCAGGATGCGAACTCGCAATGGCATGTCACATCCGTGTAGCCGGCGAAAACGCCATTTTTGGGCAACCGGAGGTTAATTTAGGTCTAATTCCGGGATACGGAGGCACTCAGCGCTTGGTTGAGCTTATTGGCAAAGGCAAAGCTTTGGAACTGCTGATGACAGGCGATTCTATTAATGCAGCCATGGCAAAAGACCTTGGTTTGGTGAATCACGTGGTTGCGCAAGCCGATTTAATGGCAAAATGTGAGGAAATATTACAAAAAATCATGAGCAAAGGTCCTGTTGCGGTTGCAAAAGTGATACAATGTGTAAATGCGCACTTCAGAGGTGCCGGTTATGTGGGAGATAGCTACCAAGGTGAAATAACGCAGTTTGGGCAATGTATGGAGACGGAGGATTTTATTGAAGGGACATCGGCGTTTTTGGAGAAAAGGAAGCCGGAGTTTAAAGGGAAGTAAAGGGGGACGAATTTGAATGAATTGTATCGTGTGAGGGAACGCGGATGACGCGGATTGAAATAATTTGTATTGTGGGTGTAAACGCGGATTGCCTGCAGCCGCGGATTTATTGGGAGGTGGAAGGGGGAGTTTAAAGGGAACGCGGATGACGCGGATTGAAATTTTCTATAGTGTGTGTTTAAATGCGGATTGCCTGCGGCCGCGGATTTATTTGGAGGTGGAAGGGTGTTTTGCTGTTAGTAGGATAATTTTTGTTTGCTGCTAGAAATTTGTTTAAAAGGAACCTGCCTAATTTCGGCAAGCAGGCACGGGATTAACGGATGGAACGGATGAAAACGGATTGTTTGGGAGTGGGAAGGGGATTAAGTGGTTTGGGTGTGCATTTTTTGTATTGTAAAATTTTAGCTTGATTTTTGATGTAGATGGGTGATATGAAAAAACTGATTTACGGCATAATGATTTTTGTTGCTACATTTTTTTGTGGAGATGTGCATGCACAGGTAAATGCGAAAAAACCATTTTCATCTATAAAAATTGGTAATCAAGAGTGGATGACGGTGAATTGGGATTATCAAACGCCAAAGAGTTTTTTTTATACCAACGATTCTACAATTGACTCAAAATACGGCAGATTGTATTATTTCAGCAATGCTATTGCTGCTGCACCTCCGGGATGGCATTTGCCCACTTTAGCCGAATGGAACGAATTAATTGATACACTTGGCGGTTATAGTCGCGCCGCAGCAAAAATGTTTGACCCTTCTTATGGTATCAATTTAGTTGCAGGCGGATATAAAAGTGCGAATATAAATGAAGGAGAAACTCTTTTTGGTTTTATAGATACCTACGCATTTTATTGGACCGCAACACCCGATGGCGAACAAACTGCCTATGCCATTCACATTACAAAAGCCACCGGCGAATTTGAAGTTACTTCGTATAGAAGAGCCAATGGATTTTCGGTGAGGTATGTGAAAAATAAGGAATAACTCATTTTCTCACAAATATCATCTACAATCCCACTTCAAGTCATTATTTTTGTCGCCCTTTCAGTGTGAAGCCTTAACAAAGCTGCTACACCGAAAACATTGATTTCATTAACAACCGATAGCGGTAAAAAGGGAGGCTTATGCCCGAAAAACTGAGAAAAAAAGACGCACTCGATTATCACTCATCCGGCAGACCGGGTAAGATTGAAGTTGTTCCTACAAAATCTACCAAAACACAGCGCGACTTGTCGCTGGCATACTCGCCCGGCGTTGCCGAGCCTTGTCTCGAAATTGCTGCAGATGTCGCCAATGTATACAAATACACTGCTAAAGGCAATTTGGTAGCTGTAATCACTAATGGAACAGCTGTTTTGGGCTTAGGCAATATTGGGCCGGAGGCATCTAAACCGGTGATGGAAGGAAAAGGCCTCTTATTTAAAATATACGCTGATATCGATTCTTTTGATATAGAACTGAACTGCGACAATGTTGACGATTTTGTTAAAATTGTCAAGGCTATGGAACCAACCTTCGGTGGTATTAACCTCGAAGATATTAAGGCTCCTGAATGTTTCGAGATTGAAAAACGGTTGAAAAAGGAACTAAAAATTCCAATTATGCATGACGACCAGCACGGAACTGCCATTATTGCCAGCGCCGCGTTGTTGAATGCTACCGAAATAATCGGAAAAAATTTAGCCGATATAAGAGTTGTAGTTTCCGGAGCAGGTGCTTCGGCAATTTCATGTGCTAAGTTGTTTGTTGCATTGGGTGTTACACGCAGCAATATTATGATGTGCGATAGTCAAGGTGTTATAAACAGCTCGCGCGAAGGTTTAGATGAATATAAAAGTGAATTCATAAACGATACCACTTCTACAACACTTGCTGAGGCAATGGTTGGCGCCGATGTATTTGTTGGCCTCTCCAAAGGCAACATCGTTACACCTGCCATGTTGCTCACCATGGCGAAAGATCCAATTGTGTTTGCGTTAGCTAATCCTGACCCGGAAATACCTTACGAGTTGGCCATTAATACCCGCGAAGATGTAATTGTAGCAACCGGTCGCAGCGACCATCCTAATCAAGTAAACAATGTATTAGGTTTCCCATACATTTTTAGAGGTGCTTTAGATGTTCAGGCAACTGAAATTAATGAAGCCATGAAAGTGGCAGCCGTTAGAGCCCTTGCCGCACTAGCCAAAGAGCCTGTTCCCGAATTCGTGAATATGGCCTATAGCGAAAAAAACATCCAATTCGGCAGAACCTATATTATTCCCAAACCGGTTGACCCGCGACTAATTGCTTGCGTTGCACCGGCTGTTGCTAAAGCAGCCATTAAATCCGGCGTAGCCAAGAAAAACATTGTTGATTGGGATGATTATGCGAATACCCTTTCTAACCGCTTAGGCTTAGAAGAACAATTGATTAAAGCCATTACAAGCAAAGCAAAGCAAAACCCAAAACGCGTGGTTTTTGCCGAAGCCGATAACTTTAAAATATTAAAAGCTGCCCAAATTGTAAAAGAAGAAGGCATTGCCAAACCTATTTTATTAGGCCCTGCCGACAAAATAAATGCCATTATTGAAGAAAATCAGCTCGACCTTAAAAACGTGCCAATTATCGACACGCATGCAAGAGAACAGGATGAAAAACGCGCTCAATTCGGCGAACTGTTTTTTAATAAACGCATGCGTCGCGGTATCAACCTTTACGAAGCTAAAAAAATGATGCGCGATCGCACCTATTACGGTGCCATGATGGTAGAAACCGGCGAAGCAGATGCCTTGATTTCAGGCTTAACCAGACAATATCCTGAAACAATAAAACCTGCACTGCAAATAATCGGAAAAGAAGATGGCACTAATCGCGTAGCCGGAATGCATATCGTTTTAACCCGCGACCACGGACCAATTTTTTTTGCCGATACAACAGTTAGTTTCAATCCTTCAAGCGAAGAATTAGTTGAAATTGCCACTTTAACCGCAAAAGCTGTTCGCCAATTTAATATTCAACCTAAAGTTGCCATGCTTTCGTATTCCAATTTTGGCTCTGTTCAAAATGAAGAAACAATTCGCGTGCGCGAAGCAGTTAGCATATTAAAACGTGATTTTCCGGGTATGATTGTAGATGGTGAAATGCAAGTAAACATCGCATTCAACAACGATTTAATGAAAGAAAATTACCCGTTCAGCGCCGTTGCAGATAAAAATGTAAACACCTTGGTGTTTCCAAATTTACACGCCGCTAATATTGGATACCAACTCATGCATTCACTCGGCAGATGCGAAGTAATCGGACCAATTTTACTCGGAATGAAACGCTCCGTGCATATTTTGCAACTTGGCTCATCAGTGAGAGAAATTGTAAATATGGTGGCAATTGCGGTTACGGATGCGCAGGTGAAGAGTAAGCGGAAAGGGAGTTAATTAGCTAATTAGCCAATTAGCTGATTAGCTAATGAAACAGCCGGAACAGCCGGAACCAATCTGCGAATGTGCAGATGTGCAAATGAAACAGCCGGAACCAATGTGCAGATGTGCTAATGTGCAGATGTGCAAATGAAACAGCCCGAGCCAATTAGCTAATTAGCTAATGAAACAGCCAATGAACAGCCGGAGCAGCCACCAGGCGTGTAAGCGGATGGTGAACCGGAGGAAGTATTGAAAAAACACCCTCCAAAAGAGGCCCTTAAAATAACCTGAATTAGCAACATGCAAACGCTCATCACATTTGCTAATTTGCTAATTCGCTAATTTAGTAATCATGATTGCATACCTTAACGGAGACTTCAAAATTAAAACCCCTGCTTACATCATTGTTGAATGCAATGGGGTAGGATATCAAGTAAATATTAGCCTAAACACATTTTCTAAGCTCCAAACTTTGGATAAAGGGAAAATACATACATATTTGCATGTTCGCGAGGATGCGCAAATCTTGTATGGATTTGCAGATGAAGTAGAGAAGAACCTGTTTATCCATTTGATTTCCGTTCAGGGTGTTGGCACCAATACGGCAAGGATGATACTTTCGAGTATGAGCCCCACCGATTTTGAAGATGCCATTCGCACCGAAAATGATGCTTTAATTCAGCGCATTAAGGGTGTGGGACCCAAAACGGCAAAACGCTTGGTAATCGACCTGAAGGATAAGATTGGCAAAGGCTCCGGAACAACAGAAAATTCTTTTGGCATTGGACACAATACAATGAAAGAAGAAGCGTTAAGTGCTTTGGCTATTCTAGGGTTCACACGGCAGCAAGGAGAAAAAGCAGTTGGCACAGCATTAAAGTTGAACCCTTCACATGAAAATGTGGAAAGCTTGATTAAATTAGCATTGAAGAATTTGTAAAAAAGAGGTTTTGGCGATTTCGAAATTTTTTCCCCAAATAATAATAGGTGCTTCTATTGGTGCCGCAGTGCTTGCAGGAGTTTTTAAAACTGACCCGCAAGTTACAGCACAGCAAATATCATCGGGCGATTATTTCCTGATGCCTGCGCCTGCAGCCGATACACCACCCGCTCTACCATTCCCTTTCGACCCAAACGACGGCAACGACCCGTTTAGCGACGATGAAAATAACTTCGACCTGGAACCGGATGTTCCCCCAACTATCATCTACGACCCCGAAACTGACGAATACATCTTTCAACCGGAAATGGGAACCGAATTTTATGAAAGTCCACAATACATCACTTTTGAAGAATACATTGAAGCCCAAGGCGAACAAGCTATCGACGACTATTGGCAAGAACGCTCAGACGCCTCAAACATTTTAGGCGGAAGCGGTCAAGGCATAGAACTAACACCATTTAATCGCGAATGTCGCCTTTTTGATGGATGTAATGTGGAAATTCGTCCGCAAGGTAACGTAGAGCTTACTTTCGGCGGAAGCTTTCAAAATATTCAAAACCCTATTCTTACCGAAAATCAGCGTAAACAAGGTGGTTTCGAATTCGCAATGGATATTAATGCCAATGTATTGGGCTCAATTGGGAATAACTTAAAACTGAACTTTAACTATAATACCCAAGCTACATTCGATTTCGAAAATCAAATCAAACTCGAATACAAGGGAAAAGATGACCAAATTGTGCAAGGTATAGAAGCAGGTAACGTTAGTTTACCATTAACAACACAATTAATTCCCGGAACACAATCACTGTTTGGTATAAAAACGGAATTACAATTTGGAAGGTTAACCATGACTAGTGTGTTATCCCAACAAAAATCGCAAACACAAAGCATTCAAATTGAAGGTGGTGCTCAAAAACGTGAATTTCAAATTTTTGCCGATCAGTACGATGAAAATCGACACTTTTTTATGACCCATTATTTTCGCGAAGGGTATGAAGGATGGTTGAAAACATTGCCATACGTAAGTTCACCTATTAACATAACCAGAATGGAAGTTTGGGTTACGAATACGACAGGTGAAACACAAAATACACGTGATATTGTTGCTTTTAGTGACTTAGGTGAACCCGATTCTATTTATTGGGGAGAAATAAATCCCGCAGGAACCATAAGCAGTATTACGCCCGGCGGCTTGCCATCCAATTATGCCAACGACCTCTATCAGAAATTAGCTGCATCATCAGGAACGCGCGATTTGAATACTGTTATTTCCACTTTATCGGGTCCTTCATTTAATATGCAGGCAGTGCAGGATTACGAGAAAGCAAGAATGCGCAAGCTCGATGCAACTGACTATACTTTTAATCAGCAATTGGGGTTTGTTTCGTTAAACACCACAATGCAGCCTGATGATGTATTAGCGGTAGCATTTGAATATTCTTACAATGGTCAAACTTATCAGGTTGGTGAATTTTCATCTGACTTGCCTCCCGGTGTTGATACATCAAACGTATTATTCATGAAAATGCTGAAGGGAACTTCTGCACTTACAAAAATTCCCTTATGGGATTTGATGATGAAAAACGTTTATTCACTCGGTGCATTTCAAGTGAGTAACGAAGGGTTTAGATTAGATGTAGTATATCAAGATCCGGGTGGTGGATTAAAAAGATTTATTCCGGCAAATAATGCAGCAGTAAATAGTAAACCAATAATTAAATTGTTGGGGCTCGATAGATTAAATAATAATAATGACCCTCAATCAGATGGTATTTTCGACTTTGTAAACGGTATTACCATCAACACCCAAAACGGCCGTGTTTATTTTCCGGTGCTAGAACCTTTTGGCGACTACTTGCGCGATGAATCTGTTTTTGGAACAGATTTAGAAGTAGAGAAATTTGCCTACGATGAATTATACAACGAAACAAAAACTATTGCATTACAATTTCCTCAATTCGACAGATATGTAATTACAGGTGAATATAAATCAAGCGTTTCATCTGAAATTTATTTGGGTGCGTTTAATTTACCTAAAGGCTCTGTGCAAGTAACAGCAGGCGGACAACTACTAACAGAAAACGTAGATTACACCATTGATTATTCGTTAGGAAGATTAAAAATAATTAATGAATCGATACTTAATTCAGGCCAACAAATAAATGTAAATTTCGAAAATAATGCATTTTTTGGCTTTCAAACCAGATCGTTGGTTGGAACTCGTTTAGATTATTGGATTAACGATAACTTCACCTTAGGTGCAACTTTATTACATCTAAGTGAACGTCCCTACACACAAAAAGTAAACGTTGGTGATGACCCGATTTCGAATACTATTTACGGTTTCGATGTAAATTATACCGACGATGCACCTTGGATGACAAGAGCATTAGATAAATTACCTTTTTACGGAACCAAAGAAGCATCAACCGTTTCATTTACCGGTGAATTTGCACGTTTTGTTCCGGGACACTCCAATGCAATTGGAAAAGATGATGCAGGAACAATTTATATCGATGACTTTGAAGGAAGCAGAAGTGCTTATGATTTGAAATTCCCATTTGCAAGTTGGGTATTGGCAAGTACACCACAAAATGCAACCAACGAAAATGGTGATATTTTATTTCCTGAAGCAACATTATTCGACAGTTTAGAATATGGAAAAAATCGTGCGAAAATAGCTTGGTATAATATCGACCCATTATTTAATGAAGATAATAATCCATCTAAACCCGACCATTTAACAGCAGAAGATTTATCGAATCACTACACGATTCAAATTGATGAAAAAGAAATTTTTCCACAAGCGGATTTCGAAACTACCGTATTAACACAATTATCAACTTTCGACTTAGCCTATTATCCAAATGAACGAGGACCTTATAATTATGATGTAAATCCCGGACCATTTTCCTCAGGTATTAAATTAGACGGCACCGGCGAATTAGAAGATGAAGCATCGCGTTGGGGAGGTATTATGCGCAACCTCGAAACAAATGATTTCGAAGCAGCCAATATTGAATTTTTAGAATTTTGGGTGATGGACCCATTCGATAACAGAGGTCCGTTTGAAAGTCAAGTATCGGATGATGGATATTTAACTATCAACTTAGGAAACGTTTCTGAAGATATATTAAAAGACTCTAGAACTTTTTTCGAAAACGGCTTGCCAAAAGATGGCAGTCTTGATGGTCTCGACCAAACAAATTGGGGAAATGTTCCAAGAACACTGCCTATTACAACAGCATTTGATAATGATGTTGAATCACGCGCAAATCAAGATAAAGGTTACGACGGTTTAAACAGTATTGAAGAAGCAGATTTCTTTGATACGTTTGTTGCTGATGCAACAGGTTTATTAACCGGTACTCCTGCAGCTATTATTCAAAATGACCCTTCTAGTGACGACTATCACTATTATCGCGGGGGTGATTATGACGACTTGGGATTGAGTATTCTTGAGCGTTATAAAAAATTCAATAATCCGCAAGGCAATTCACCAACAACAGAATCATCACCGGAAGCTTATCCAACTGCAGCTACCACAATTCCTGAAACGGAAGATTTAAATGATGACTTTACCTTAAATGAAACGGAATCTTATTTTCAATATCGCATAAAAATGGAGCCGGGCATGGAAGCAACCAATCCATTTATTACTGATGTAGTTGTTGCCCCACATTCATTTAAAGACGGCAGCACAGATTCAATCAAATGGTATCAATTTAAAATCCCTATCGACCAATACGATACTAAAATTGGAAGCATTCAAGATTTTAGATCAATTCGCTTTATCAGATTATACATGACTGATTTTGAGGAACCGGTAGTTTTGCGTTTTGCACGATTAGAATTAGTGCGTAACCAATGGCGGAGATTCCAATTCAGTTTATTAAATCCCGGTGAATATTTACCTGATGATGATGGCAATGAAACTGACTTTAATGTATCGTCAGTAAGTATAGAAGAAAACAGTTTACGTCAACCCATTCCCTATGTTTTACCTCCGGGCGTTGAACGCGAACAAACATTAGGTAGCGGTAGTTCTGTTTCTACATTTCAGCAAAACGAACAATCGCTTAGCATGCAAGTTTGCCCTTTACAAGACGGCGATGCGCGTGCTGTATTTAAATCATTGAATATTGATTTACGTAGATATGGACGCATGATTATGAACGTGCACGCAGAACCATTACCGGATGCACCGTTAGCTGAATTAAATGATGGCGATTTACATTTATTTATACGCTTGGGTTCCGACTTTATCAATAACTATTATGAATATGATATTCCGCTAACAGTTACAAAATTGCCACTTCCTGCAGGAACCACTGAAGATGATAATGTACGCGAAGCAATTTGGGCAACATTAATTGATTTCCCTTTAGATTCACTCGTTGCCATAAAAACGTTGCGTAATAAAAATGAAATTTCTCCATTAACACCTTATGCCATTAGTGCAGATGATGGCATTACTTATACCATTATTGGTAATCCTGATTTAGGTTATGTTGAAGAAATAATGATTGGTATTCGCAATCCAAAAGAAGTTGGTGGCAGCGGCGAAGAATATTGTGCCGAAGTTTGGGTAAATGAATTACGTTTAACCGGTATTGATGAAAGCGGCGGATGGGCGGCATTAGCGCGTGCCGATGTTAAACTTGCCGATTTGGGTAGCGTAACAGTTTCCGGTAATTTGCATACTGCAGGCTTCGGAACATTGGAGCAACAAATTGATGAACGTTACATAGATAATTTTTATCAATACGCAGCATCCTTAACTTTAGAGCTTGGAAAATTTTTACCTGATGATTTGAATCTGCGTTTACCATTGTACGCAAGTATTTCAGAATCTTACAGTAACCCTGAATTTGACCCATATGATTTAGATATTGATTTAAAAGATAAATTAGCACAAATAACTGAATCATATGGCACCGATTCAGCAGACAGCTACGAACAATCGGTAATTGATTTTATTGCAGTAAAAAGTATTAACCTTTCAAACATTCGTTTCGAACGCGGCGATAAAGCCGGAAACCCCAATCCATGGGATAAAGAAAATTTCGATTTAACGCTTGCTTATTCACAAGAATTTAATAGTAACCCAATATTAGAATATGATGTGATTGATAGGTACAAAGGTGCTTTAGGATATGGCTTTAATCAGAAAGCAAAATATATTACACCATTTGAAAAAGTCATAGATAAAAAATATAAATGGTTGACACCTGTTCGCGATTTTAATTTTAATTTATTACCAACAGGTTACAGTTTCAGAACAGAACTTAATCGTCAGTTTGGCGAAACATTAATGCGCGATATTTATGGCGACGGCCTCGTTGACCCAACTTTTGATAAGTATTTTACATGGGATAGATTTTATGGTTTAAAGTTAGAACCTGCTAAATCCATCAAGGTCGATTTCTCTGCAACAAATAATGCACGAATAGATGAACCTTATGGAAGAATCGACACTAAAGAAAAACGTGATACAGTTCTAACTAATCTAAGCAACTTCGGAAGAACTACTAACTACCGCCATACAATGGCAGTTAATTATACTTTGCCAATAAGCAAAATCCCTATCTTTAGCTGGGTAACCGTTAAAGCTAATTACAACACAAGTTACGCATATATCGCAGGTTCACTAGGTTTAGCCGACACATTAGGAAATACCTTAAACAATACACAAGCAAAATCGATTAACGGAGAACTAAATTTTAGAAACCTTTATAATAAATCTAAGTTTTTTAAACAGTACAACTCCAACACTTCTCCGTCAAAAACAAATACAAAAGAAGATAAAGAACCTACCGAAGAAGATAAAAAAGAAGAAAACACCACACCGGTAAAAAAAGCTGCAACACCTACCGTTTCGGCACCGGTTGAAGCATTAGTGCGCATATTAATTGGTGTAAAACGGATTACACTAAATTACAGTCAAAACTATTCTACTACCCTACCGGGCTTTTTGGAAAAACCCGAATTACTTGGATTAAGCTCTGCAAATAGTGCTCCGGGTTGGGACTTTATATTCGGATACCAACCAACTTATCGCTGGATGGACAGTATTGCCGGTAATGGACTCATAAGCACGGCCACATCGCTAAACTATTTATTTCTTCAAACATATAGTGAAAACTTAGATATACGCGCTAACGTAGAGCCACTTAAAGATTTCAGATTAGACATTAACGTAAATAAAACATATTCAAAAAACCATTCCGAATTTTTTAAGAATACCAATTCACTTGACGACCCTGAGTTTGACCACTTAAATGCTGTTGATGCAGGTAGTTTTAGCATCAGTTATAGCATTATGGGAACTGTATTTGAGAAGTTAGACCCTCAAGAAGTTTCTGCAACTTTCAAAGAATTTGAAGCAAACAGAGCAATAATTTCACAACGCTGGCAAAATGAATTAAATACCATTTACTCACAAGACCAATTTTTTAATCCGCTTGACTCAGCATTACTTCCAAGTTATGCCGAAGGTTATGGACCATATTCACAAGATGTATTAATACCTGCTTTCTTAGCAGCATACACCGGCAAATCTGCTTCAGATGTTTCTTTAAATGCTTTCAGCTCTGTACCGAAACCTAATTATAGAATTACTTATAACGGATTAAGCAAATTACCGGGATTTAAAAAACTGTTTTCTACATTTACTGTAACAAGCGCTTACACATCCTCGCTTTCGCTAAATAGCTTCTCAACCGATTTAGATTTTGATGGTAATTATTACGCCTATGGACACGTTGTTGACACGCTTACAGGAAACTTTGTTACGCTCTATGAAATACCCAATATCATAATTAATGAATCATTGTCACCTTTAATTGGTTTTGATGTAACTTGGATTAATGGTATCACTTCAAAATTTGATTTCAAAAAATCAAGAACACTCACAATGAGTTTTATCGATTACCAGTTAACACAAATTCACTCCACCGAATTTACTATTGGCGCAGGTTATAAAATGAGTGGATTTACATTCCCATTCAAAATAAAAGGTCGCCGTCCAAATCTGGAAAACGATTTAACCTTTAGATTTGATTTTAGCTTCCGCGATGATATAACAACTAACTTTAGATTAGATCAAGATTTAAACGAACCAACAGGTGGTTTAAAAAGTATTGCTTTTTCTCCAACTATCGATTATGTTGTTAACGACAGGTTCAATATTCAGTTGTATTTCGATAGACAAAAAACAGTGCCGAAAATCTCAACCTCCTATCCTATTACATCAACCAATGCAGGTATAAAAGTAAGGTTCAGCCTTGCAGAGTAACCTTACTTTTGGGTCAGAAGCAATATTTCAGGTGCAAACAGGTTAAACCCCGAACCCGCAATAAATAATTCGTGGTAACTTTGGATGGTTATCACCATTTCAAATCGTTAAAAACCGTATTTTTGCGGCATAAAAAATTAACAATATGAACTTTCCTGACAATTTAAAGTACACAAAAGACCACGAATGGATATTAATTGAAGGCAACGTAGGCACTATCGGCATTACCGATTTTGCACAACGTGAGCTTGGAGATATTGTTTATGTTGAGATTGAAGGTGTAGATGAACATCATGCTAAAGAAGCAACTTTCGGGACAGTGGAAGCAGTTAAAACCGTTTCGGAATTATTTATGCCTATTTCCGGAAAAATTATTGAAGCCAACAAACATTTAGATACAAAACCGGAATCAGTTAATCAAGACCCTTATGGCAATGGTTGGATGATTAAAGTGGAACTTTCCGACTTATCTGAAATTGATGGCCTTTTAAGCGCAGCTCAATACAGCGAACTCGTTTCTGCTTAAATAAATGAGGCAGATTAACAAATATGCTCCCGCAATAGCAGTTATCTGGGCATTAATTATTTTAGCGATATCTGTTATTCCGGGCGCCGATTTGCCTTCTCTCTCTATATGGGAACCCGATAAAGTAATGCACGCTTTTGTGTACTGCGTTTTAACATTCCTGTTATTTTTCTCCTTATCTAAATCACCTGCTAAGCGCAGTCATAAAATTATTATTGCTGCAGGTTTATGCATTTTGTATGGTTTTATCATCGAATTAATACAACTCGTATTGCCTACACGGAGTTTTGATATGCTTGATGCACTGGCAAATTCAATAGGCTGTGTATTGGCAATGGCAGTTATTTTAGTAATTTCGAGACAAAACAAAGCAGCAAACAGGTAAAAACACCGAAATCCCAATAAAAAAACGAATTTATTCGTATTAGGAATGTTTTTTGGTTAGATGAAGTGTTTACCATACAATGGAGCAACGGCATACATATAGTAATAAAACTTTCGACGATATTGTTTTTGAGCATCGCAATAAACAATACGGCTCTTATGTATTGCGCGGCATTGCTAAACGAAACACCTTTATCGGTCTTAGCATTTGCACCGGAATTGTCGGCCTATTGTTAATGCTCTATTACCTTGATTTTAGCTTCCTGAAAAAAGCAGAGCCGCCAATTGTTTTATACCCGGTAGAAGTTACACTTTCGGACCCACCTCCCATAATTGAAACTTTGCCACCGGCAGTTCCACCTGCAGCCGAAAAAATTAAAAGCGACTTACTCGCTGAAATAGCAGTAAAAAAGGATGAAGAGTTAAAAAATAAAGAAGATAACCCCATTAGCAGCGAAAAGGTTGACACCACAGCCAACGGCACTTCTCAAAACGGTACCAATACCAACTCTACAGTTACCGGGAACGGGAAAGCGGTATATCAAAGCGTTGAAGAAAAACCACAATACCCCGGTGGCGATAAAGGGCTCAAAAAGTATCTCAGCGACAATCTGGTATATCCGGATGTAGCCAAAGAAAATGGCATTCAAGGAACTGTAACGGTTTTATTTATTGTTAATGAAGATGGCTCGGTATCGGATGTAAAAATTCAGAAAGGTATTGGCGGTGGTTGCGACCAAGAGGCTTTGCGCATTGTTAAAGAAATGCGGAAGTGGAAACCCGGCAAACAGGGAGGGCAGCCGGTTAGGGTTTATCAAGTGTTGCCCATTACATTTAAACTAAATAACAAGTAAAATCGTTAATTTGTGTTGTCAATTGCCTTTTACAATGCAATCGGCATTATTTTCGTTGTAACATTTAACTATGAAGAAGTATTTGGTGAGTTTAATTATACTGATTTGTGCGAGCGTTTACGCTCAGGCGCAAACTGAAGGAACGTTAGCTCAACAGTATTATAGTAATGGAGAATATGATAAAGCAGCAGATTTATACAAAAAGCTTTATAACGAAAATGCCAACAACTATTACAAACAATACTACAATTGTTTAATGGTATTGAATGACCTTAAAGAAATTGAACGCATTGTTGAAAAGCAAATGAAAAAAAATCCTGAAAATCTAACTTACTTCGTTGATCTCGGGAATGCTTATAAAAAACAAAATAATAATAAAGAAAGCGAAAAACAATTTGACCTTGCGATTCAAAAAATATCGTTAAGCAAAGGTCAAGCCACACAACTCGCTACCGCTTTTCTTAGTCTCGACAATTTGGCACGTGCCATTCAAGTTTATGAAAAAGCACAAAAAGTAATTAAAGATTATAGTTTCAATTTTGAACTGGCGCCATTGTATTATCGCTCCGGCAATCTCGATTTGAGTTTAGATACTTACCTCAATTACTACGTTGAAATAGATAATAATGCAGTTAGTAAAACCACCTCTGCTTTAAGCAGAATACTCGACGAAGAAAAAGACCATCAGCTGCTTCAAGAAAAAATTTTCCAACGTATTCAGAAAAACGATTTTGAAATTCAATATACCGAATTACTAATTTGGGATTACATTCAACTCAAAGATTTTGAAGGTGCATTTATTCAAACAAAAGCACTTGATAAACGGAATAAAGAAAATGGAGAACGCGTTTTTGAACTCGCTGAAACAGCCAGGTTAGAAGGCTCATACGATGCGGCAATAGAAGCTTATAATTACATCATAAGCAAAGGCAATAGCTACCCTTACTATTTCAGTTCAAAAAACGGCATCTTAAATTGTAGAAAAGATAAAATATTTAAAACCAACAGCTACTCAGTTGAAGATGTAAGTCAACTCAAAGCAAGCTATACAGCATTCTTATCTGAATACACGAAAAAAGATACGCGAGCAGCAACTGTTACCGACGACCTTGCAAAATTAGAAGCATTTTATACGCATGATATAAATCGCGCAATTGAGCTATTATTACCTGTTGTTGATTGGCCTTCATTAAATGCAACAGATCGTTCAAGAATTAAATTAGACCTCGGCGATTTTTATTTAATCAGTGGTGATGTTTGGGAATCAACTTTGCTTTATTCGCAAGTAGATAAAGCAATGAAAGATGAACCTCTTGGTGAAGAAGCAAGATTTAAAAATGCCAAACTCGCTTATTATCGAGGAGATTTCAGCTATTCGCAAGGGTTGCTCGATGTATTAAAAGCTGCAACTACTGAATTGGTTGCAAACGATGCCATGCGCTTGTCGTTATTCATTACTTCAAACCTCGGATTAGATTCCGTGGCTGAACCAATGATGCTATTTGCCGAAGCCGATTTACTCGTTTTCCAAAATAAATTAAATAACGCAATTGTAAAACTTGATACCCTTGCTAATAGTTTCCCGGCTCATAAATTAACCGACGATATCCTATTTCTAAAATCAGAAATCGCACTCAAAAAACAAGATGTAACAACAGCAGTTGCTTTACTTGAAACTATTCGCGCTTCATATAGCTTCGATTTATTGGCCGATGATGCCATTTTTAAATTAGCAGAAATTTATCAATATGATTTAAAAGATTACGAAAAGGCTAAACTCTGCTACGAACAAATAATCTTAAACTACAAAGATTCACTTTATGTTAACGAAGCACGCAAACGTTATCGCTCATTGCGTGGCGATGTGCTGAATTAAAATGAACAATTTCTACAGATAAAATTTGTAGTCTTAGGTGATAAATGTTTTATATTTTTGTGATTATTCATTACTTTAGTCACAAAAAATCAAATGTACCTTTATAACGTTACCATAAAAATTGACCAAGCGCGAGCCGATGAATGGCTTACGTGGATGCGCAGTATTCATATACCTGAAGTAATGGCGACAGGTTATTTTGTTGAAAATCGCATTTGTAGATTATTAGATGAAGGTGACGTTGAAGGTGTTACGTTTGCCGTGCAATACACTTGTAATACCATAGACGACTTTTTGAATTATAAACTTATAAAAGCACCTGCATTACAAAAGGATCACAGTGAAAAATTTGGCAACGACTTTATGGCGTTTCGCACATTGATGGAGATATTGTAGTAATTGAACATTATTACATTATTGCTGTTCTGTTCTATCTAGCATTCAACAAAATAATATATGTTAAAGCACGTAATAGTAATAGGCTCCGGTTTCAGTGGCATTTCAGCAGCATGCGCTTTAGCAAAAAAAGGGTATAGGGTTACCGTTGTCGAAAAAAACGAGTGCGCCGGCGGAAGAGCATCGTTTTTTAAAGAACAAGGATTTATGTTCGACATGGGTCCCAGTTGGTATTGGATGCCCGATGTTTTTGAATGGTTCTTTAAAGAATATGGTTCCGATGTTAGCGAACATTACAACTTAACAAGACTTGATCCGGGCTATCGAATTTATTTCGGAAAAGATGAAATAACTGATATTCCTGCCGATATTAATGAATTATACCAATTATTTGATTCGCTGGAACCCGGCTCATCCATTCAACTGAAAAAATTTTTAAAAGACGCTGCCTACAAATATAAAGTGGGTATGCAAGATCTGGTTTTTAAACCCTGTAATTCCATATTCGAATTTGCTGAGTTACGCATGGTAAAAGCATTGTTTACTATGCAACTATTTACATCGCTGCGCAAAGAAGTATATACTAAATTCAAAAACGAGAAAATCAGAAAAATACTGGAATTCCCCGTTTACTTCCTTGGTGCTTTGCCTTCAAATACACCAGCACTGTATTCCATTTTAAATTACGCTGATCTTGCTTTAGGCACTTGGTATCCGCAAGGCGGCATGTATAAAATTATTGAAGGCATGCAAAATGTTGCCGAAAAACTTGGTGTTACATTTATGTTTAACTCGCCTGTTACCGAAATTGTTACTACAGGCAATTTAACCACCGGAGTTATGGCAAATGGCCAATTTATTGCCGCTGATGCAGTTGTTGCCGGTGCCGATTATAACCATGTAGAAGAAAAGCTGCTCAAACAATCTGATAAAAATTACGATACAGCATATTGGGAGAAGAGGGTATTTGCTCCATCAAGCATTATCTTTTACCTCGGCGTAAAGGGCCGTGTGAAAAATCTATTGCATCACAATTTGTTCTTCGACCAAAGCTTTGAACAGTTTGCCGATGAAATTTATACTAACCCTCGCTGGCCTGAAAATCCACTTTTTTATGTTTCAGCGCCATCGAAAACCGATAATACCGTTGCACCCGAAGGCGATGAGAATCTCTTTATTCTTGTGCCCGTTGCCGCAGGATTAGTTGATACGGAAGCTATACGCGAGCAGTATTACGAAATGGCTATGCAACGCATCGAAGAATTTTGTGGTGAAAGCATTCGCGACAGAGTGGTTTTTAAACGTTCATTTGCCCCAAAAGACTTTGTTTCCAGGTATAATGCCTATAAAGGAAATGCCTACGGATTAGCAAATACCCTACTCCAAACGGCAATCTTTAAACCAAAAATGCGCAATAAACACATTAAAAACCTTATCTATGCAGGGCAGTTAACAGTGCCCGGCCCTGGTGTGCCACCCTCACTGATTTCAGGTTATGTAGCAGCCGGTGAGTTAGACAAAATATTAAATCGTTAAAAAAACATGCCCGTATTGAACAATTTGCCGTATATTGGGTTAAAATGGACTAATTATAAGTATGCTTGAACTGTTTCATCAATCATCATTTACTTGCAGCCGCAAGGTAACAGAGCTTTATAGCACTTCGTTTACTCTCGGCATTAAGGCATTGGACAAAAAACTCCATGACCCTATTTATGGCATTTATGGCTTTGTAAGATATGCAGATGAGATAGTGGACACTTTCCACGATTGGGATAAAAAATCACTCTTAAACAAGTTCAAATCAGATACATTTGATGCAATTGAACAAAAAATTTCCCTCAACCCAATACTCAATGCATTCCAATTAACAGTTCACAAATATCAAATTGACCATAAATTAATTGAGGCCTTTTTAAATAGCATGGAAATGGACCTCTATATGCATAACTATAAACAAGATTATTACGAAGAATACATTTATGGCAGTGCTGAAGTGGTTGGCTTAATGTGCCTGAAAGTATTTTGCGACGGCGATATTAAACGCTATGAGTCATTAATTGAACCTGCCAGATTTCTTGGTGCTGCATTCCAAAAAGTAAATTTTTTGCGCGACATGCAATCCGACTTTAAAGAACGCGGCAGGGTGTATTTTCCAAATGTAGATTTCGAGAATTTTTGTAAAACACAAAAAGATGAAATTGAAAATGACATTAAATTAGATTTTGAGAAAGCCTATCAAGGCATTTTATTGCTTCCTGAGGGAGCAAAATTCGGGGTTTATTTGGCTTATAAATATTACCTTAATCTATTTAAAAAAATTCAAAAAACGGAAGCTGCAAAGGTTATGCATACACGCATACGCGTTTCCAACCCTAAAAAAATAAGTATGTGGGCATCGGTTTATTTTCGCTCCAATGTTTTAGGTATTTATGCACCATGAACGATAAATATTTATATCTATTTATTAATCTAGGAACAATAATTTTCCCATTTCTTTTTAGTTTCGAAAAACGAGTAGCCTATTACAAATGGTGGAAATACTTATTTCCGGCAATGCTGATAACTGCAACAATATTTCTTACTTGGGATTATTTTTTTACTAAAAACGGTGTTTGGAGATTTAGTGGAACGTATACAACCGGCATTCAAATACTTAACTTACCGATTGAAGAAATATTATTCTTTTTCACCGTTCCTTATGCCAGTATTTTTATCTATGCGTTTGTAAATAAATTGTGGCCAAATACGCCAAAACTTGATAAATGGCAACAAAATATATCAGCAGGTATATTAATTATAGCGCTTGTACTTTTCACCTTCAATTTCAACAATGCTTATACAGCCCTAAATTGTGGTTATGCAATTATCCTTTTATCGCTCCAACTTTGGGTAGTTAAAGGCAATTACATGGGCAAATTCTATCGATTCTATTTATGGCACCTTATACCTTTCTTTATAGTTAACGGCATACTAACGGGCACAGGAATTGCAGGTGAAGTAGTTTGGTATAACAATGCAGAAAATCTAGGAATTCGAATGGGAACCATACCGGTTGAAGACAGCCTGTACAGCTTGAGTTTAATGTTGATGAACATTACCATTTATGAATACCTAGCCTCAAAATTTGGGCAAAAAAATTTAAAAACCGTTGCAGGCTGAACTCAGTTGCAGTAAATTTGTTAATTATAATATGACAGCCTTGAATATATTGATCAATATTGCTGCATTTTTAGGTGCTTTCGCATTTATGGAGGCTTTTGCCTGGTTCGTTCATAAATATATTATGCACGGCATAGGTTGGTTTTTGCACAAATCGCACCATGAGCCCCGTCACGGTAAATTTGAATGGAACGATTTATATGCGATTGTATTTGCTGCGCCTGCAATTTTATTAATGTACATCGGTTCACCCGAATACAACTACATATTTTGGATTGGCACAGGCATTTCAGCTTATGGTTTTTGTTATTTTACATTTCACGATGTTATTGTTCACCGCAGAATGAAACACGGATATAAACCGCATAGTAAGTATATGCTGCGTATTATGCGCGCACATAAAGTACATCATAAAAAAATGTCGAAACAAGATGGTCAAGCATTTGGCTTCCTGTTTGCTTTGCCAAAATACGATGTTAAAAAAACCGATGATACGCTTTAAGTCAACTTTAATACATTGCGCTTAAAGAAATAGGCACTTAATAATAATACACCTGTTGTAATGCCCATTAAAACAATTACATTTTCTGCAATTGCATCTATCGAAGCCTTGCGCCAAAAAATATCGTAAAACCCTTGTATGCTCCAATAATTAACTGATATAACCGCGGCATCCTGCATAAATGAAGGCATAATATAAAGCGGAATCATACTTCCTCCAACTGCACTCATAAATAAAATAATAATTGTTCCTAACGAATCAGCTTGCTTTTTTGATGTAACAATACTGGCTAAAAAAACACCGAATGATGAGCACGCAACAGCAGTAGCAATAATCATTATTATTAATGCAGGAATATTAATAAATATATCTAATCCAAATGCAAGCCATGAAAAAATAAACATCACACTTAATTGAAAAATGGAAATGATAACGGCAGTCAGCATTTTACCAAACATAATTTCAAATGGCATTATGGGAGATTGCAATAATTTCTTCAAAACGCCATTTTCCTTTTCATCTAACATGCCTTGACCAATTGCACTAACGCTGAATAGTAACATCATAATTGCAGTTCCGGCAACTGCTTGTATCAACCCC
>JANMLV010000181.1:0-27433 GCA_031372705.1 Bacteroidota bacterium
GGAGCAACACCTAAAGAACCAATTAATATTTCATACGTCGGTCGTTTTGGTGGAGCATCTGCAAAAAAGATATTCAAAATAGACCCTGAATCAATAACTGATTTAGGTGTTGGACCAAAATGGTAATCATTAATAAAAAAAGCACCTTGTTTGCTCATTCTAAATCCTCCTATACCCGACGGATATTTTGCAGGGGATACGCCTGGTAAATAATTACAAACCAAAGGCACCAACGTTGGGTAGCTGCCATCGTCATTTTTATTATCCATAGCAGTTTGCACTTTATCAGCACTTTCTGCCAAATTAGTTGCAATAACTTTTTCTCCGTCAAAAACATTTTTCTTTTTTCCCGGCATGTATTCAATTAAATTAGCATTCATGTGATGCGCCAATTTTTTTGTTCCGGGAATAAATTCAATTGTTTTTACATATTTGTCTTCGGGAATTTCATAAGGAATTTTTACAAGGAAAAAATGGTCTTTATTATTCCCCTCTAATTGAATTTCAGGAAATGTTAAAACCATATCAGGTATACCAATTTGTGACCCTTCGGGATATGCAGGCAGTGCAGGAATTTTAGTGGCATCTCCTATAGCGCAATCTCCTTCTACCCAACCTTTAATTAATGCAATTTCAAAATCGGTTAAGATGCGTTCCTCTTTAAAGCTACTGTAATCAGGGTCCGCAGGCCAAGGCGGCATAAAGCGCGATTGGGTAACTTTTACTATTGTTTTTGCTTTTGCCTTTACTTCGTCATAATTTGTAAATGAAAACGGACCGGCTGAGTTATTTCTATGACAAGGTGTGCAATTTTCATAAATAATCGGGGCGATGTGTTCACTGAAAGTAATCTGTTCAGGCAGATCTACAATCTTTTCTTCACTCTCGTTTGCAGGCTTACAAGATGAAAAAAAGATAGCAATATGTACTATAATAATAATTATATAAGT
The DNA here is from genome assembly GCA_031372705.1 of Bacteroidota bacterium. GTDB lineage: Bacteria > Bacteroidota > Bacteroidia > Chitinophagales > BACL12 > UBA7236. The sequence continues at coordinate 951 of JANMLV010000181.1, forward strand.
TATCCATTTTTTGTTCATGCGTTACTTACTTTTTTTCGTTTCAATAAAACAACCAATTGCCGTTGTAGTTGAATAGGGAATAGCTGTATGGTTTACAATTGCTGCTAAAACATCTTTAAGGTAAAATTCGGTAATTACCTGGCGTTTTTGCCCTAAATCTACTGCCCAATTATCGATAGCGCCTGAGTAAACCAATTCTCCTTTGTTATTAATGACAAACACTTCAGGTGTAACTGTTGCATTTAAAGTTTGCGCCAATAAAAATGTTTCATCGTAAATGTCGTTTTGTGTAAGTCCATAAACAATTTTAAAACTATCGATGGCTGCACGCGAATGGTATTTTCCTGCAAAAACATTTATAAATCGAATATTGTTATTGCTATTAAATTGTTCGAGATCATTAATCGTTTTTGTATAATTTTCACTCAATGGACATTCCGGTGCTAAAAAGGTTAACACAGTAGCAGTATATTTATCGAAATCAATTAATTCTTTTTCGCTGCCGTCGTTATAAGCATATTTAGCAACAAGCAATTTATTTTGCTCAACGTTGCCATTGCATGCAAAAAGTAAACTGCAAATTATAAATAAAAAATTACGCATTTGTTTTGCTCTTCAACATTAAATTACACATTTTGTATAATAACCGTGCTCCTACAATTGCATCCCATTCGTCATCTCCCGGAGCAACTTCTACTAAATCGAATCCAATGATAGTGCGACCTGAAGTGATAATTTCATTTAATAAATAAACGGCTTGTTCATATTCCAAACCTCCCGGAACCGGTGTTCCTGTGTTTGGAGCATAGCGTTGATCTAAACCATCTATATCAAAGCTGATGTAAACATTCTTTGGTAGTTCCTCAACTATTTGTCGGCATATTGCTGTCCAATGAATACCATTATATAAAGCATCTTTTATTTCGTGATTAAAATAGGTAACCACTCTCCTTTCGGAATTATTAATAATTGAAATTTCATCATCACAAATATCCCTCACACCAACTTGCACTAATTTTTTTACGTTTTCATTCTTTAGTGCATTAAACATAATGCTTGCGTGTGAATATGTAAATCCCTCGTATGCATCGCGTAAATCGGCATGTGCATCAATTTGTAAAATGCCAAAACCACCGTGCTTTTCACCTAATGCCTTCATTAACCCAAGCGGTGTGCTATGATCGCCACCAATTAATCCGGGCAATTTATTATCGTCAAGAATTGCCTTTGCTTCATTGTAAACGTAGGTATTAATTTTTTCTGAAGCGGTATTAATTTCAGCAAGCAAATCTTCGGCATCTACCGTCTTTCCTTTCTCTAACGATTTGATATAAGCTGCCGCCTTTTTGCGTAGTTCTGTATTATTTTTTTTGATGGATGCAGCAGTTTTTTTGGTAAAAATACCATCGTGCCATCCGTTAGGATTATCGTTGTCGTATAAATCAATTTGCGTTGAAGCCTTCAAAATCGCTTCAGGACCTTTTGCTGCTCCGGCTCTATAGGAAACGGTAACTTCCCAAGGTGCAGAAAACAGTATCAGTTCACTTTCCTCATAGGTAAAAGGAAGTCCAAAAAGCTGATTATTGGCAACTCCTACGCCATTTGCATTGAATGCGGCTATTTTTTCAATTTTAGAATCCATAGGGCAAAGATAAGGGATTGATTGTGTAGAATATATGCCTAACGTAGTTTCATATCGGTGATTGTTTTACTTTGAAGCATATTATTGTTAAAAGGTTAAATTGTCACGAATACTAATGTTTAGTAACTAAAATCTATAAATCGGCTTTTGCGTCACCAGTAAGGTTTAATCGTAATATTTTAATAATTTTTGCAAATTTAAAACGAAAAATGCCAAAAAATTAGTAAATTTGGTATACTATTATGAATCGAATACTTATTTTTCTCTTTTTTTATGTATGGGTTATGACTTGTATTGCGCAAGCGCCTGAGATTGAATGGCAAAAAGTGTATGGGGGCAATTTATACGATATATTACTTTCTGCCGATATTTCTGATGAGAATAACTTGATATCAGTAGGCTTATCTTATTCTGACGATACAGGAAATAAAACAACCGAAAATATTGGTGCAGATGATTATTGGATAATCAAAACAAACGACGAAGGGGAAGATATTTGGCAAAAATCAATTGGTGGCTTTGACATGGATAGACCCTATTCAGTCAAACAAACTTTGGATAGTGGTTTTATTTTAGGGGGTTATTCTGCGTCCGGAATCGGGGGCGATAAAACTGAATATGCTTATGGCAATAATGATTATTGGGTGGTTAAAATAAATGGAACTGGTGAAATTGTTTGGCAGAATAATATTGGGGGACTTTATGATGACCTTCTTTATACAATTGAATTAACTGAAGATGGTGGTTATATTTTAGGAGGGGCATCTGCCTCAGATTCAGCTTTCGATAAATCGGAGGACGGTCATGGTGGATATGATTTTTGGATACTTAAATTGGATAGTCTTGGCAACATCCAGTGGCAAAATACAATCGGAGGAGATGGTAATGATGGACAAAATTTTGTAGAGATAATTTCAACACCTGATGGAGGGTTTCTTTTAGGAGGAAGTTCTGATTCAGATATTTCTGGTGATAAAACCGAAGATAATTATGGAGATTTGGATTTTTGGATTCTCAAATTAGACAGTTTCGGAAATATCCTTTGGCAAACTACGATTGGTGGCAATAACGCCGATTTTCTATCTGCTATAATTACTACTTCAGATGGTGGAATTTTGGTTTCCGGATCTTCAAATTCCGATATTTCAGGCAACAAAACTGAAAATTCGATAGGAGTATCTGACTTTCAAGATTATTGGGTTTTAAAATTAAACGATGTGGGAGAAATTATCTGGCAAAACACTATAGGAGGTGATGCCACTGAAATTTTAAACAATATATTAGAAACGGAAGACGGCCTCTTTATTCTTGCCGGTAGTTCATATTCTGGTGTTTCAGGTGATAAAGTAGAGCCTAACATTTGGAATAGTGACTATTGGGTCTTAAAAATTGACAATGCAGGTAGTATCCTTTGGCAAACAACTATAGGGGGCGACTCTTATGATTTGTTGCAGTGTGTTTCTCAAATGTTGGACGGAAGTTTGGTTTTATTTGGACACTCTTCCTCGTCAATTTCAGGTGACAAAACAGAAGCTTGCTATGGGGGTGCTGATTTTTGGATTGTTAAACTGCTCCCTGAAGATTGTGTAGAAACAACATTTTATTTTGATAACGATGGAGATAGTTTTGGGGATTTTGATTTCGAAATTACTGCATGCTATCCTCCTGTTGATTATGTGCCAAACAATCTTGATTGTAACGACGATAATTCACTAATCAATCCTCTAATTCTTGAAATTTGCAATATAATTGATGATGATTGTGATGGAATAATAGATGATAGCTTAGATTTTATTAATTATTTTGTCGATATAGATTCTGATGGATTTGGAGATTTCGCTACTTCACCAGTACTTTCGTGCAGCACTATTATTGGGTACGTTTTGAATAATGATGATTGTAATGATTCGAATTTTTTAATAAGTCCCGAGGCAATTGAGAATTGTAATAACTTAGACGACAATTGCAATGATTTAGTGGATGACGGTTTAGCATTTAATACATATTACCAGGACTTAGATGGAGATGAATTCGGAAATCAATTTATTGATTCTTCCTCATGCACTTTGTTAGAATATTTTGTGATTGACTCAACAGATTGTGATGATACAAATCCAAGTGTATTCCCAGGAGCAACTGAGATCACTAACAGTATTGATGATAATTGTAATGACTTAGTTGATGAAGTCACAAGCCTGTCTCAAGAATTACATACAGCTAATATTAATATCTCTCCAAATCCTACAAATGGGTTTATATCAATTGATTTCACTAATTTTTTAAATAAACCAGTAATATTGAACGTTTACAATTTGGAAGGTGAAATTGTATATAAGGAAATTCTTTTATCAGGGCAATTACATTATTTGAATCTTGAAATGTTAAACACCGGGTTGTATATTTTTCAAATCAAAATAGATAATTCTTATTTCAAAAAAGTAATCGAATTTTATTAAATCAGTTTCACTTCACTAAAATTACAAATATGAAAACATTGTTCATTATGGGACTTTTTCTTAGTACCACTTTTCTAAATGCATAAGTTACCTCTTTTCTAACAGGAAACTTAAACCCACTTTTTACAGCAACACCTGCAACAGCCGCTACAGGTGCTGTTTCCCTTGCTTTCAATTTATCCAGTGTTGCGACTCCAAACTTAGTATTTGCTTCTCCAACTGGAGGGGCGGGCGTTCCTAGTTTTCGATCCTTAGTTGCTAGTGATTTACCAATTGTTGCTGCAGGTACTCAGGGGATTGTTAGTAATAATACCGCCTCGACACAGATCCTCGGGGATGGAAATAAAGAATTTCCGGACCTTGTATTTTTTTCAGATGGTGGTGCAAGCACTCCCGCAATTGGCTTTAAAAATTCTACGAATACCGGCTTATATCTCACAACAGGCTTAGATACGCGTATTAATTTATCCATAGCCGGTAATAAAAGAGCACATTTTACAGCGGATGGATCATTCTCCATTTCAAACAATGTTGACTTTAATAATCAACTCGATTTAAATATTTCTCATGACGCAAATGTTAATGATCAGGACGGGGGTATAAATGTTACTACTTATGGGGGAACAGACTGTTTAGCTTTAAATTGTCATACTAGTACTTTTACAGGAAGAACAGCTTCTGGATCACAAGGGACACCTCAAGCTAGTCAGTTAAATCAAGCGCTTGCCGAATTCAGTGGTAAAGGGCATACAGGTTCATTATTTGAAACAACAAATAAAGGAGTGTTTGGAGTCTATGCTGCCGAACCGCATTCCAGTATGGGGCAAGGTGCATATTGCGCAATTCAAACTACTAAAATTGGGACAACCGGAGACCAGTTTAGTTTTCTAATTGATGCGACCGGCAATGCCGGACTAGTTTATGCAAATGCTGGAGCTTCCCCAATTTTCCGAACCTCGTTGCCTATTGGATGGGATTCGAACAATCAAAGCAGATTTTTTTCTATTGAATCCGAAACAAATAGTAGAGACGCTGGTCTGCTTATTCAAAATGGTGGTTCGACTGGAGCTGGAGTTGAAGGAATGAACTTATGGCTGGATAATAGTGCAGGGCATAATTATTTCGATAATATTGCAAACGCATCGGGAACAACATTAAGGTTTAGAATGATGACATCAGGAACGCCAGTGTTGGCAATGACAATTGGTGTTGATGGAACAGGGACAATTGGTTATACAAATTTTGGTGGAGATAATACACCAAATAACGTATTAAGTGTTGGTGGACAAAGCGAATTTCAAATCAACACTGCAGGTAAAGTCGTAAAATACAATAATATTACCACAGTGAGCAATGGTGTCCCTTCTGAAGTTGCTACAGTGGACTTAACAAGCCAAAGTGCTGCTATCGCAGCAACAACAATGTATACAACACCTTCTTCAGTTGCTGGTATGTATAGAATAAGCTGGGTCGCAAAGGTCAATATACCAGGTGGTGTATCGAGCACATTAGGCCCATTTAATATAAAATATACAGATGCAGATGACAATGCTATTGTTCAAAACCTCATAGCACTGAATGATTTTAATCAATCCACAGCAAACACAACAACAGGTGGTGTTATATCAGGAACATTTATTGCCTACGCAAAGGCAGGTTCAAATATACAATATGTAATGGGTTATACTAATGGAGGAGGAGCAACTATGCTTTATCATCTTCATATTAAAGTGGAAGCTTTATAAACTATTATTTAGACTTTGAAATGGTAGACGAATTTCGTTTCCCTTTTTTTATTACTCTAAATAACACTTTGAGCAACTTGGCGATACACGATTTTATTTCCAAAAAATCCTGCGCAAAACATTACGGCTTTTGTTTTATCGGGGAGGTCTTGCAGCCATTCCAGTGAAAGAACGAAATCATCATCAACGGTAATTCCATAAGGCTTTAAGTCAACAATAACATTGCGTTGGTTCCGATAGGCAGTTACATAAATGGGTAATTGTTGTAATAATTTTCCGGGCAATCCATTTTCTAAACTGTAAATATTAACGCGAAAAAAAATGCCGAATAATTTACTATTCGGCATTTCCTATAATTAATTAAATTGCATTAAGGGAAAATACCTAATGCTAAATAATCGCTTGCTATTTTATTAATTGCAACAACAAATGCTGCAGTTCTTAAATTTTTACAAGCGGCATTTGATTTCCATTCGTTTCTGATAGAGTGATAAGAATTAATCATTGTTTCTTCCAAACCTGAACGAACTAAATCTATTTCATCAGGACCTTTGATAATTTTATCAACTTCAACCTTATTTAATTTTTTACCGGTAAGTTCTTCAATAGCCTCAACAATACGACTGTTGCTACCTTGCTCAAAACGTTTTTGCAAACGTCCGAAACGCACGTGGCTAAGGTTTTTCAACCATTCGAAGTAACTAACTGTAACACCGCCTGCATTTAAATACATATCGGGAACAATCATCACACCCATATCCGTTAATATATCATCAGCTTCTGCAGTAACAGGACCGTTAGCTGCTTCACCAATAATTTTAGCTTTAATTTTTGATGCGTTGCCTTCGTGAATTACATTTTCTAATGCTGCAGGAATTAAAATATCGCAAGGTTGTTCTAATATTTCTGCTGTTGCAGTAAAATTAGTTGCACCAGGGAAATTTAAAATGCTTCCTGAAGATTTTCTGTGATTGAAAACTGCATCAACATTTAAACCGTTATCATTATAAATGGCACCTTCATATTCGCCGATACCAACAATAATAGCACCGCCTTCTTGGAAGAATTTCGCAGAATAATATCCTACGTTACCCAATCCTTGAACAATAACTTTTTTACCTTTTAAACCCGGAGTTAATCCAAGTTCCAACATATCATCAGCAAAACCTACTGTTTCTCTAACACCGTAAAACACACCTAAACCGGTAGCTTCGCGGCGACCGTTAATACCATGCTGTGTAACAGGTTTTCCGGTAACGCAACCGTAACCATCAACACTACCCGGATTTAACGCCATGTAAGTATCAACAATCCAGCTCATTTCTTTTTCACCTGTTCCATAATCGGGAGCAGGTACATCAAGTCCCGGACCTAACATTTGCTTTTTGCATAACTCTGCTGCATACCTTCTGGTAATTCTTTCGAGTTCTTCGGTAGTAAATTCTTTCGGGTTGATTTTAATACCACCTTTTGCACCACCAAATGGAACATCTACAATTGCACATTTGTAAGTCATTAAACTTGCAAGTGCCATAACTTCATCTTCATTCACCATTGAGTCATAACGAATACCACCTTTTGTCGGTGTACGGTGATGACTGTGCTGAACGCGCCATGCTTCTATCACTTTAAATTCTCCGCCTACTTTTACCGGAAATTTCATGTGATAAACACTGTTACACACTCTTATCTGGTCGAGGAGACCTCTAGGGTGACCAGTGATCTTCGCTGCTTTCTCGAAGTTTTTTTCTACGCTTTGAAAGAAACTAGTATTTGACATAAAAAATAATTGGTTTTAAAATTGTTAAACGTGATTGTTTATTGAGCATTAATGCATCCAAATAAGGTGCATTGTTTTATTGTTGTTCTTTAATTTCTTTTTCCAGTTTACTTAATTTTTTATCTATTGTTGTCAGGTAAAAAATTAATCCTCCAAGGATTATAACAATTACCCCAACTACCACATAAATAAGCCCATTACTGCGCAACAGATTGTCGACCGGATTGCCATTTGTTGCAACTGTTTCGGTTTGAGCGTGGGCAAAGGTAATATTTGCCAGCAAAAAAAAGAATGATATAATACGAAGGGTATAAAAATTGATATTTTTCATTCGATTGGAATATTGTTTTTTTGATATTGAAGTCTGCTTATGCGGAATAATATGGTGGCTATCCATAACCCAAGCAAAAAATAACCAATTACAGCCGGGTAAAACACCACACGCATGCGGCTATCCAAGTCATACACCGTAAACGTAGCATTACCACCGCTTCCGGGATGCAATGAATCGGTTAGTCGTGGCACCACATTTATAGCTACATTGAGTAAAATAAAGGCGAAAATGCTATACACAGCAGCCACTTTAGCTCGTTTTTCTTCATCGTCGATAGAACCGCGTAGGATAAAGTAGGCAAAATATATCAGCAAGCCGATTGCCGTTCCTAAAATCTTAGTATCGTTAGTAATCCAGCTTACCAGATTTCCCCAGATGTAATTTCCCCACAAAGCCCCTGTTAAATAGCCTAACACACCGAAAACCACCGCAATTCGCAATAAGGAAACGGCTGCAATATCGTAAATTGTTTTGCCTGTGCGCAGGTATTTGATGCTGTAAACCAATGAGGTAAGCATCAATAACAACATGGCAAACCAACAAGGCACATGGAAGAATAAATTGCGGACAGTTTCATGTAAAAGAGGCACATCGGGTGTGTCGATTAATAATCCAACTGTAAAAGTGTAGATAAGCATTACCACACCAAGAATCTTCCACCACCTTTTATGCAACTGTTTCAGCATCTGAAATTGATAATTTCTGAAAAAACGGATTTTTAATCGCGCCAAAGATAGGGAAATAATACCATAGCAAGTGCGATAACCATCACGTTTAATGCTGATAAATACAATAAGTCCTGAAAATTAACCGCAGGATTGTCTTCCTTAATTGCATTAAGTGAAATGCGAATTAAAATAATAAGTATAGGAATCAACAACGGAAACGACAAAATAGCCATCAAAGTGCCACTGTTAGAGGCTTTTGAGGCTATTGCCGATATCATTGAAAAAACCGAAGCAAATGCAATTGCACCTAAAACCAACGATAATATAAACGATACATTGTCTACCATTGGATATCCCGCCGTTGCACTGTAAAACAATAAGGCTACGGCAGCCAAAAATAACATGACACAGATATTGTAAATAATTTTAGCCAACATAATGGCCTGGGGATTGGCAAGGGTGTAATAATAAAGTTGTCGACCCGACGATTCCTGCATAAAACTCTTTGCCACCGCATTAACAGCGGTAAACAGCATCACTATCCAAAACAACACAATCCAAACGGGACCCCGCATTGCCGGCCCGAATGTCATAAAAATAATGAAAACAATACACAACATATACAGCAAAATGCCACTGATAGCATACTTATTGCGCCATTCCATAAGGAAGTCCTTTTTGAGGAGACTGATTACGATGGATTGGAAATTCATGGTGCAAAGCTAATGTACCAATGTGGGAATGCACCAATTGAAAAGCCAAATTAGCTAATTAGCTAATGAAACAGCCGATGAACAGCCGGAGCAGCCAATGTGCTAATTAGCCGATGTGCTGATGTGCTGATTGAACAGCCGGAACCAATTAGCTAATTAGCTAATTTGCTAATTAGCTAATGAAACAGCCAATGAACAGCCGGAGCAGCCAATGTGCTAATTAGTTGATGTGCTGATATGCTGATTGAACAGCCGGAACCAATTAGCTAATTAGCACATTAGCCCCGCGCCTGCTTGACTGAATAGGCGTGATGAAAAAAATCAGAAACAACTGATATGAAATTACATATTTACTTTGAATCTTGTTAACACTTTACCACCTTTGTAGCGATGAAAATCAAGAAAATATTGGTAGCCAATCGCGGTGAAATTGCCATTAGAGTGATGCGCACTGCAAGAGAGATGGGAATTAAGACTGTTGCTGTATATTCGGAAGCGGATAGAAATGCGCGGCACACCCTATTTGCGGATGAAGCTTATTTAATTGGCCCACCACCTTCTAACCAGAGCTATTTGCTCATGGATAAAATTATTGAAGTGGCCAAAAAGAGTGGTTCCGATGCCATTCATCCCGGATATGGATTCTTGAGTGAGAATGCAGTTTTTGCAGCAAAAGTGGAAGCCGAGGGAATTATTTTTATTGGGCCAACGCCTGAAAGTATTGATATGATGGGTGACAAACTTTCTGCCAAACAAGCAGCGAAACAGTTTGATATACCAATGGTTCCGGGGACCGATCATGCCATTAGTGACCTTGCAGAAGCAAAAGCAGTTGCTGCAAAAGCGGGATATCCCATTTTAATAAAAGCAAGCGCCGGCGGTGGTGGAAAAGGGATGCGCGTAGTGAATAATGATGGTGAACTGGATGAACAAATGCATCGCGCCAGGAGTGAAGCGCTTTCTGCGTTTGGAAGTGATGCTGTTTTTATCGAAAAATATGTTGCGTCGCCACGACATATCGAAATTCAAGTATTGGCAGATACACATGGCAATATTGTTTATTTGTTTGAACGGGAATGCAGTATTCAACGTCGCCATCAAAAATTAGTGGAAGAAGCTCCTTCATCAGTTGTGAGTCCGGAAATGCGTGCAAAAATGGGCGAAAGTGCGGTAATGGCTGCCAAAGCATGCAATTATCGTGGTGCAGGCACCGTAGAATTTTTAGTGGATGCCGATTTGAATTATTATTTTTTGGAGATGAATACCCGTTTGCAAGTGGAACATCCTGTTACCGAATTTATAACAGGTCTCGACTTAGTGCGTGAACAAATTTTAATTGCTGAAGGCGAAAAATTATCTTACTCACAATCTGATTTAAAAATTCATGGTCATGCAATTGAATTACGCGTTACAGCTGAGGATCCTACCAACAATTTTTTACCCGATATCGGAAAATTAATTACCTATCGTCGCCCTCAAGGTCATGGCATTCGTGTTGATGACGGTTATGAAGAAGGAATGGACATTCCGATTTATTACGACCCTTTACTTTCAAAATTAATTGTTCATGCAGCAACACGTGAATTAGCTTGTAAAAAAATGATTCGCGCAATCGATGATTATAAAATTACAGGTGTTGCAACAACACTTCCGTTTGGTAAATATGTAATGCAACATGAAGCATTTTTATCGGGACAATTTGATACGAAATTTATTGAGACTTATTTCACACCCGATTCACTTAAGCAATCGAATCCTGAAGAAGAAATTATTGCCGGTTTTATTGCAACAAAATTATTGGAACAAAAGCAAGAATCAGCAGCAGTTGTAACTACAGTTCAAGAAAAGCGCAGTAATTGGAAATTGAATCGCTTGTAGTTGAAATACGACTATTATTTGTGAAAATATTTTTTTACGTGTTGCAACTCATTGCAAATCAATTCAATATAAGCAAATCAAAGTAATGTACTAACTTTATTGGTGCTGATAAGCAATATTTATGCTTGATTTAGCGTTGTTGTATTTTTCTAAATACGCTGTAACTATGAGAATCCTAACACTAATTCTAACTGTATTTTTTTGCACCCAATTAAGTGCACAACCTGAGACTGAAAAAATAATCGTAAGCAGCGATGCTGATAGTATTACTTTCACTGTTAATGGCGAAACTTCATCCATTTCGAATAAGGACATGGCTGCATATTATCTGGCACAAGGTTTAGAAGCGGCTGTTGCCAGGGATTATATTGGCGCTGAAAGTAAATTCAGGGTTGCACTTTTATATGATTTACAAAATGGAGAAATATTATACAATCTCGGACTTGCGCAATATTATCAGGATAAATTTACTGACGCGATAAAAACATTTGATTTAGCAGCTGATGTTGATCCCGAAAATAAAAATATTTATAACCAACGTGGATTATGTAAGGCAAGAACCGGTTTGTTGGAAGATGCAGAAACAGATTTTTTAATTATGTTGAAATACGATCCTAATTTCGCGATGGGGAATTATAATTATGGAATTTTAAAATTGCAAATGGGAGAAATGGATCAGGCTTGCGAACTGCTGAACAAAGCGGATAGCTTTGGGTATGAAAATGCGCCGGCGGTTATTGCGACTTATTGTAATTAAGTTGTGCGGTTAAATTTATATAATGCGCTTGTTCACGCAAAGTGCGCAAAAGGAACCCGCGCAAAGGGCACAAAATTTGTAAGGTGTTATTGAATTATTGAACGCATTCTGCTTCGTATAATTGCTTGCACATTTCGTTGCCGATTAATAAGCCTTCACTCCAATCTGCACAAGCTTCTTCGTCTTTTAATAAATTGAAATATGCAATGCCTCGCTGATAATAAGCATCGCCGGCTTGTGATTCAAATACAATTACTTTCGACAATGCATTTATGGCTTCTTGGAAATTTTTATTCTTGTTTTGAATAAAACCAATAAAATACCAAGCATCTGTATCCTCTTGATCAAGCTCAACAATTTTGGATAGGTCTTGTAACGCAGCAGTATAATTTTCTAATCCGATATAACACAACCCGCGATTATAAAGCGCATCGGCATAGTTGTTTTGAAACGATAATACTTTATTAAAATCTTCAATCGCGCCCGAATAATTTTGCATGGTATAACGTGTATATCCACGCTCAAAAAATGCTTCAATATAGGATGGATTGTAATACAATGCCTTTGTATATGCATTTATGGCATCGTCGTATTTTTGTTGTTCAAAGTAAGTATATCCTTTCCAATAATATGCTTTTGCCTCGCCCGGCTTCATCATAATTACTTGATTAAAATCAAATATGGCAGCATCGTAAAATCCTGCAAAAAAATTACTCAATCCTCTGTTAAAATAAGCTTCAGAAAATTCAGGTGCCAACATAATACATTCCGTATAATCAGAAATTGCACCAGTATAATCATGCTGATCATATTTATCAAAACCGGTTTGAAACCACTGATCGGCAGTTTGTGCATTGCTAATTATTGAACAGAAAACAAATAAAATTAAAAACCATTTTTTCATCGTCATCACGCTGTTTATATTTGCAAAGGTAACCAAGATTTTTACTACCTGTGGCAACATTTCCTGCTACAAGATGTATCTAATCGCTCCAAAATCAAAATATTACAGCGAAATACCTGCCAAAAACCCAAAAAACACCTATCTTAGTAAAACTTAACCAAATTTGTAACAATGAAAAGATACATTTACTTCTCCTTATTATGCTTATTATGCTCGTTAAATGCAACTGCGCAAGTGGTGGTGTTTAGTGATGACTTTGAAAGTGGCTTGGGAAACTGGACTTACACAGGTCTTTGGAACACCACTACTGCTGAGGCATACAGCCCATCCAACTGCTTTACCGATAGCCCCGATGGCAATTATCCCGATATATTCAGCTCATCAGCCACTTTAGCAGTGGATATCGATTTATCGACTGCCTTGGATGCTGATGTGCAAATGCAGGCACTAGTTGACCTCGAAAACGGGTTCGACTATGTTTATCTAGATGCATCTACCGATGGTGGTGACACATGGACAAATATTTTCATTTTTAACGGTGAAGATATGTTTACATGGACATTGTATGATATCCCATTAGGCGCATTTGTTGGTAGTTCAACTGTGCGTTTACAATTCCGTTTCGAAAGTGATGCAGCATATAATGTTGACGGACTATATATAGATGATATAACAGTTACAAAATATAATGTTGATGCATCTCCTCCCCTAATTTTACACACACCAACTAATTTATACGAGGGAACACTTGGTCCAAATACATTGCAAGCAGAATTAATTGATGCTTCAGAAATTGAATCAACAACGCTTTATTATAATACCGATGGCGGCGCATATACCGCAGTTGCAGGCATTAATGTGGTTGATGATATTTACGTATACGAAGTGCCTGAACTTGCTCCGGGAACTTGGGTAAGTTACTATATTGAAGCAACCGATAATTTCTTTATGCCTAATACTGCCATATCGCCTACTTATGAATATATAGCAGGTAATTATATTGGTTATGATGATGGCGTAATTGACTTTGTTGCAGACATCGGTACGTTAAGTTTAACAGGATATGTTTCTGCAGCCGTAAAAATTTCGCTAACCGGCGAAACTGATGTTGTAACTGCAATAATTCAAAATTATACCGATTATATGCGTCCCAACGATGATATTCAATTTCATATTTGGGCAGATGATGGAACAGGTTATCCCGGTGCCGATTTAGTAGCTCCATTTTATGTTACACCTGAACCAACACTTGATGAACCAAATCGTGGAACGCGCATCGACTTGCGCGGATTCGTTGAATTAGAAGGTATTTATGGAGATGTATTTATTGGATATACCGTTCCCGGTGGCGTTGCATGGTCATCTTACACCAGCACTTTTGCCGTTAATCGCAGTTATGTGCAAACGGGCTTTGGATGGGCAGAATTAACAGGTGATTTCCATTTTCGCGTAGTAACCTCAGAGCTAACCGGCGCACCGGAAGCATTGTACAGTTATACTGCAGTTGCCGAACCAACAGTTAATTTTAATGATGAATCAACTAATTCACCAACTTCATGGTTTTGGGATTTTGGCGATGGCACAACCAGCACAGCAGAAAATCCTACCCATACGTTTTTAAGCAATGGTTCTTTTAATGTTTGCTTAACGGCAACAAATGCCATTGCGAGCGATACCTATTGTGATTTTGTTGTGGTAGATATTTATGCAACACCGGTAGCGAATTTCTCATTCACAGGTGATCCAACCGTAACATTTACTGACCTGAGTTTAAACGAACCAACTTCTTGGGATTGGGATTTTGGTGATGGCGGAACAAGCACCATTCAAGACCCTGTTTATACATTTGTTGCAGATGGCACTTTTGAAGTATGCCTAACCGCAACTAATACCGAAGGCAGTGCAACAGTTTGTAAAGATGTAACTATTGCCAATACACCAAAGGTACCTGTTGTTGATTTTAGTTATGTTATCAGCGGCACAAACGTAACGTTTACCGACCTTTCAACAAATACCCCTGATTATTGGGATTGGGATTTTGGCGATGGCGGTTCATCAACGGAACAAAATCCATCGCATTTTTATGCAGTTCCTGAAGCCGTTACGGTTTGCCTTACTGCAGGCAATGTTGCAGGCGAAAATTTCACTTGTAAACTCATCGCATTTAATGCCATCGAAACATTAAATACATTAAATTTTGAATTGTCACCAAACCCTGCTTCAACAACGCTTACTATCAATAGTAATTTTGATGAGGTTGGCAACGGCGCTATTCTGAATCACTTGGGACAGCAATTACAATCATTCACAATAAATCAGTCGACAATTATTGATGTATCTGATTTACCGGAAGGTTTATATTTTATACAAATTCAAACAGCCGGCAAAACCGGATTGCAAGCATTTGTAGTTCAACATTAATTGACTCAATAACTACTCAACGCCGGGCAAGCAATTGTTCGGCGTTTTTTAATGTCCTTGCATCGCCAAAATCTGCCATAATCGAGTAAATTGGCTAAAAATGTGGGTTGATGTTCAATTCTACAATACTTACCGCTATCTTTGCGCCCTGAAAAAATTGTAACATGGCACTAAAATGCGGTATCGTAGGCCTTCCGAATGTAGGCAAATCAACATTATTTAACGCTTTATCGAGCGCAAAAGCGCAGGCGGCTAATTTTCCGTTTTGCACTATTGAGCCTAACGTTGGCGTAGTTACAGTGCCGGATCCGCGGTTAACCAAATTAGAATCGTTGGTAAATCCAGAGCGCGTTGTGCCAACAACTATCGAATTTGTTGACATTGCAGGATTAGTAAAAGGTGCTTCGAAAGGTGAAGGCTTGGGGAATAAATTTTTAGCCAATATTCGCGAAACAGATGCCATTATTCACGTGGTTAGATGTTTCGACGATCCAAATATTGTGCACGTACATGGCAATGTGGACCCTATTCGCGACAAAGAAATAATTGATTATGAATTGCAATTAAAAGACCTTGATACTATTGATACACGTTTAGGTAAAAGTCAGCGCGCCGCGCAAATTGGCGATAAGGATGCGAAAAAATTAACAGAAGTATTAATTGCTTACAAAGGTCATTTAGAACAAGGTAAAAGTGCACGCAGTTTGCAAATGGATGAGGAAGGCTTAAAATATATTGCCGATTTATTTTTGCTCACCATTAAACCTGTAATTTATGTTTGCAATGTTGACGAAAAGGAATTAAAAACTGAAAACGATTTTGTAAAAAAATTGCGTGAAGCAGTTAAAGATGAAGATGCTGAAGTAATTGTAGTTAGCGCAAATATTGAAAGTGAAATTTCACAGTTAGAAAGCTTTGACGACAAGCAATTATTTTTAGAAGATTTGGGATTAACAGAAAGTGGATTAAACGTATTAATTCGCGCAGGATATCGCCTATTAAATTTAATTACTTATTTCACCGCCGGTGTAAAAGAAGTGCGCGCATGGACTATCCACAAAGGCATGACTGCTCCACAAGCAGCCGGTGTAATTCACTCTGATTTTGAAAAAGGATTTATTCGCGCAGAAGTAATTAAATACAACGATTTTATTCACTATGGCTCAGAAGCAGCCTGCAAAGAAGTTGGTAAATTAAATGTTGAAGGTAAAGATTATATGGTGGCTGATGGTGATTTGATGCATTTTAGGTTTAATGTGTAAAATTCACAAACCGACTAGCAATCAACAATAATTTTTCGGAACTTTCCCATTTACAGCAATAAGTCGATCTAGCCGAATAGTAATTCCGTTGCTTAGCTCAACAAATTCTTGTTTTTGTTTGGTATACAGATTTACTATTCTGCCAACAGCATTTGTTGCCAAATTGGTATCATTGTAATATTCAATAACAACCATTTCCTTTAATGTAGCAAGTGCTTCTAATTCAACGTAGAAGCTGCAGCTGATGGGTGTATATTCGTTCATGTTAACGAAACAAATTGTCATTTCGAAAAGTTCGCGACCACTGAACTTGTGATTGCAGGAATAAATTACATCACCACCAATTTCCTCACCACACGTTCCGCTCCTGCTTGCATTACCACAAAGTAATTTCCTGCTTGCATTGTTGCAGGAATTTGCCAACTAATTATTTGTTCGCCGTTTAATTTATTGATTGGAATGGTAGCTACTGTTTTTCCATTTATATCTAACACTGTAATTACAGTTTTTACATTTCCATTTTGGTAGCATTTAATTTGCACTAAATCTGATGCCGGATTTGGAAATAAAGAAAGACTTAATGTATTATTTTCAATTGGTTGATTTATGGCAACGGCATCAATATCTGTTGTTTTCCATAATCCACCGCCAACGCTGCCTGCCCAAATTGTTTTGCCTGAAGGGTTGTTAGGGTCAATCATAATAGTGCGTGTTCTGCCACCAATATTGGTAGGACCTCGTTCTAACCACAAAATATTATTTGCACCACCGGCGGCAGATAATTTTGCTTCCCATAATCCTCTGCCATGTGTTGCTGCGGCAATAGTTAAATCGGAACTCCTAACGCGCAACATATCTGTTCTCACAATCGGAAAACTGCTGCATGGTACCCATTGTGTTGCATATCCATTGGTATTATCTGTATAAAACACACCAATTTCTGTTGCTATATACAAAACACCGGGTTGCGTTGGATGTATGGCACTCCAATACACCGGAATATCGGGTAGGTCGCCCTCAATACAATTCCAAATAGGTTCAGCCGATAAGGCATTAAAAGTTTCCCAAATGCTTTGCAAATTATAATTAGAATAGCTTGCTATAACATGATTTGCATCATTCACATCTGCAACTATGCTGCTGCAATAAATGGTAGATAAAAATGCGGCATCCGGCAACGAATCAAATGGGTCGATATTGGTTGGTAGTGTAGTTAAGTCGGAATTATAAACATCGTCGATGCGATAAATATCACCGGCACCTGAACTTCTACCCAAAAATAAAACACCGGGTGCATTAGGTGAAGTGGCAATTGCCGATAATGCACCACCAATTAATGCCGCTTTTTGCCATTGTCCTGTATCGGCAGTCGATGCATTTTTTAATCGCCACAAACCAAGATTAGAACATTGATAAATTATTTCAGGATTGGATGCATCTATGTCGAACGGATTAATAAATAACGTATTATTATCGGTAAGATTAGGATTGGTAATTGTGTCCGGAAATTCGAAACCACCGTTATTAAATCGAAATAATCGTTTTAATTGCGAAGCCGTATAAAATATTTCAGGATTAGCATTATCATATGCAGTAAACGCACCATCGCCACCCGAAACCATTTTAAATGGCGCTATACCCGGCTCATAAGTATATGGTGTTCCGTTATCTTGCGTGCCACCCATTAATTGCGGAATGTCCTGATTTGGATGAATGGCAACCGAATAAAATTGCGTTACATTATAGTCATCATTTCTATCATAAATAAATGGCAATTCTGCTGTAAAATTTGTCGATTTATAAATGCCGCCATCGTTACCAAAATACACTTCATCCGAATTTTTAAATGTAATTTCATGTTGGTCGACATGCATAAAACGAACAAGCACACTATCTAATCCACCTGTAGTCATTCGCTCCCAATCGTCGCCGCCATTGCGCGTACGCCATAAATGCAATCCACCCATAGCAACAACTTCAGCATTATTAGGATCTACTGCTAACGATAAATCGTACCATGCTTGTCGCGCCGCAAATTCATAATTATTTTCCGGTAAATTAATTTCAGTCCAAGTAACACCTTTGTCGATAGTTTTATAAACACCTTTTACTCTATAATCACCCGAATTGCAAAAAATACTATAAGCAATATTTGCATTAGAAGGTGCAGTTGCCATTTCAATTCTAAAATATCCTGTTACCGGTAAACCTGTTGTTTGTTTTGCAAATGTTCCGGCGTCACCTGTCGACGAATAATAAATACCAT
Organism: Bacteroidota bacterium; assembly: GCA_031372705.1. GTDB lineage: Bacteria > Bacteroidota > Bacteroidia > Chitinophagales > BACL12 > UBA7236. Next base: position 19,777 of record JANMLV010000181.1, read on the forward strand.
CTGTTTCAAAAATACCTAAGGCAGCAAATACGCCACCATCGGCAGTCAGTTCAATATCACATACACTATTGCGTGTTGCACCCACACCAAATCCTAAAACTTTTTCCCAAGTTGCGCCACCATCAGTTGAACGTTGCACGCCGGCAATTCTTGTTGCTACATAAATATCACTTGTTGTTGGATGCACAACTATATCTTGACAATAATCGAAATTAGTATTTGCTGTTGATACTAATTGGTCCCAAGTATCTCCCCCATCAATCGATTTAAAAACACCTGCTCCTTTAACCGCATCTGCATTATACCAACCTTCGCCTGTGCAGAAATAAAATATTTGTGTATTGTTAGGGTCGTAAGTAATTCTGGTGACAGCCAAACTTGGAAAAAAATCATTTATTTGCTGCCAACCGGTTTCTTCCGTTGTTTTAAATAAATCGTTACTATTATAAAACCCTCTACTTTTAAGCGAGTTAAAAGCATTCATTACAGCTCCTGATGGAATTTTTCCTGTAGTAGGGTCAGCGGTGCGCAAAATGTCAAATGCAGCATTTGCTTTCATCTCATCCAATTTTCGATGCTGCGGAATGTTAGTGTTATACGTTACCGTATGCGTTCGTATAAATAAACTCAATCCGATAATAAATGTCAATATAAGGCTGCCTGTTATGCGGGTCATGTCATCCGTTTAAAGGTTAAATTTACTGAAAAATGTGGAATACAAAATTCAAAGTGGTGCAAATCGACTGTGCAACATACTATTAATTATCGTTTAGCCCGGATAGCAGTGGAAACCCCGCTAAGCCGGCAGTTGTTTGCTGCGTAGGTCGAAATCAAATAAAGTAGTTACTGCCAATGTTGCAACAAATTAAGGAGTTGATACGAATAGCCGGAACAAATTACCAATTATTATCCAATTTTGCTGCTCCAAATTTTAAAAAATACTTGCCATTTATTATTCAAAATGCAATATTATTTAAATGCATTTTTTGAAGCATCAACATTATTTTAGCCATGTAAAAATGTTCCGGCTATACGTTCCAACTGCTCACCCGAAAAAACGGGATTCACAGTTTCCACTGCTATCCGGGCTAGGTGAAATTTTATTCAATCTATGAAATTATTTGGCTTGTGCTTCGGATTTCATTTAAAATTATAATCAACAATGTAAATGTTAAACAAAAATATACTGAAACAATGAATACATTTATTTATACGTTTTACAATTTCCTGTATAAACCATACATTTCTATCCGTTTACCAAATAAATATGCACTTGTTGAGCGTTGCGAAGCAGTTATCACTTTAATTGAATAAATACTACTACTATTGCTATTTTTGAGCATTATTGCCATTTTTTAACATTGTTATAAATCGCTTACAATTCAATCAATTTAGTTAAAATGAAAATATTTCTTTTAATCGCCTGCATAATTGGAACCTCATTTTGTATTTCAGCACAAAGTCAAATCATGGTTGCAACAGATATTGAAAATTTTTGGATGGCATACGATAAAATTACAACTACTGATGATAGCAGTTTGCAATATCGTTACATAAATGAGCTTTATCTTGAAAAGGGAAGTGAAGGTTTAAATGCCATAGTTCAGGTTAAAAACTACACGGCAAAAGAATATATAGACGCAATAAAAAACTATCCTGCATTTTGGGAATCGCTGCGTAAAAATAGTTTAAGTACAGCCTTCTTGTACGGCGATATTGAATCAGACATAAACAAACTTAAATCAATTTATCCGAATTTATCGCCTGCCGTAATTTATTTTACAATTGGCGCATTTCGCTCAAATGGAACAACATCAGGAAAAAATATTCTTATTGGATGTGAAATGGCGCTTGGCGATACAACTACTGAAATTAGTGAGTTTCCAGACTTTCGACAAAAGTTTTACAACGAGTTTAAACCTAAAGAAAACATTGCATTATTATGCACGCATGAGTATGTGCACACACAGCAAAAAGAGCTGGTGCACAATTTACTTACCTATTGCATTTATGAAGGTGTTGCAGAATTTATTTCATGCCACGCAACCGGAAAAGTATCCAACACGCCTGCAATTGCATTTGGAAAAGCAAACGAACAATTAGTTATTAATAAATTTTTGCAAGATATATTTGTTGGCAATCCATATAATTGGCTTTGGGGTGAAAATACCAATGAATTAAAAGTAAGAGATTTGGGCTATTATATTGGCTACGAAATATGTGAACGATATTATAATTTATCTGCTGATAAAACTGCGGCAGTAAGAGAACTAATTGAGTTGGATTTTACAAATGAAGATGAAGTTGAGCGCATTGTTGACCAAACGAAACTATTTCCTAAGTCGTTAGAGCAACTTTGGCAAGATTATGAAGATGCACGACCAAAAGTAATTGCAGTAGAACCATTCAACAATAAAAGTAATCGTGTTGAACCGGGTTTTACTGAAATAAAGTTCCTTTTTTCGCAACCTATTGATACTTGTTGCCAAGGGCTTGATTATGGCCCGCTTGGTGATGCAGCTTTTCAAGCCATTAGCATAGAAAACAGGCAATTTTCGGCAGATGGGAAAAGTTGGACTATAAGCCTTTATTTAGAGCCCAACAAGACTTACCAATATGTATTATCCGAAAATTTTAGAGACGCTACCGGCAATAGGCTAAAACCTTACCTGATTGAATTTAAAACGAAATAAAACCATTTTTTTAATTTAGTAAAGGTGTAATGTATTTATAGGATGCTATAAATGTATCTTCTGTTTATCAATTAACTAATTCAATGTTGGAATGTTATTGCAAATAAATAACGTTGTTTCAAGCTAAACAATTATTCTTGCGTTACTGCTATGGTCATCTTATAAGTATCCTGCCGTTTAGCAATTATTTTTAGTCGTTTTTATTAACTTTGGAACTAAAAAGCATACTAATTGTATTATATCTATCAAAATTAAGTGTATTGCAGTTAGGCCGTTTTTATTAATTTTGAGCTAACACAGCACAAAGCACATTGCAAAGTAATTATAATAGGTTATGGCAGAAAATACCAAAGAAAAATTTAACGATTTAGGTCTCGGCACTAAAGGCACAGCCGGCAACATTCGTTCCCTGAATAAAAATGGCACTTTTAATGTCAGCAAAAAAAATGTTCCATTATTGGACCGATTTAATTTTTTCCATTCGCTTATTACCATGCCATGGTTAAAATTCTTTTTAATAATAATAACCGGATACTTTTTAGCCAACCTGCTTTTTGCATTTGTATATATGCAAATTGGTATTGAACACCTTACAGGTATTGAAGGTGAAACCTATTCAGATAAATTTATTGAAGCATTTTTTTTTAGTTCACAAACCATTACTACTTTAGGTTATGGCAGAGTTGCGCCTACCGGAACCTTAACCAATACTATTGCATCAGTTGAGTCTATGCTTGGGTTGCTTGCGTTTGCATTAGCAACCGGTTTACTTTATGGGCGGTTTTCAAAGCCTTCTGCAAAAATAAAATATAGTAATCATGCAGTAATTGCCCCTTATCAAAACATCAATGCGTTCATGTTTAGGGTAGTTAATCCACTAGAAAATCAACTTTTAGAAGTGGAAGTTACTGTAAACTTGTCGATGAAAAGACCGAATTCGGAATTAAGAGATTTCTTTGCGTTGGAACTTGAAAGGCCTAAGGTGGTATTTTTACCATCTGTTTGGACAATAGTGCATCCCATAAATGCAAGCAGCCCGCTTTATCAATTAACTGAAGCAGAAGTGCATGAAAAAGATGCCGAATTTATAATTATGATGAAGGCATTTGATGAATCATTTTCTCAAACAGTTTATTCCCGCTCATCATATAAAGTAGGCGAATTAAAATGGGGCGAAAAATTTGTTTACATCATGGAACAAACAGATGAGGGTGTTTCAGTTGATATCAGCCGACTTGATGAATCAGCACCGGCTGTGTTAAATTAATATCTCATTACTTTTCAGATTAATGGGGCCGGTAATATTTCCGGCTTACATGCATATTTTAAAGGGAGATGCTAACTAATGCGCCAAAGCGCAGCCTAAATTCCTATTGTGAGCCTGGAGAAAACCTGGAAAACCATACTTAATTAGTGTCAAATTCCTGGTTTCCGGCCTGATTTGGACTATAAAATTGCTGCAAATCCCCAAAAAAGTCATTTGTCGCAAAATTATTTTCAATTCAAAATACGCGTATTTATTGACTTTCCGAGGAATTAACAAATTTTAATGTATAATTTCTTTTACATTATGTATAATATATTTACCTTTGTGTCAATATATCTATACAATCAACTAAAATTTAACTTTTATGGAAGGTAAAGAAAAACAAATCGTGGTAACCCTCATTAACACCTTAATCATTTTCGGATGTTATACCTTTTACGTGTATACCAGGTATCTGGCAAACGATGCCGGATTGCTCAACGACAATGCATTTTGGGGGCGAACATTCCTAATTTTTATTCCTGTAGCCATTGTAGCGCAAATTGTTTTGCATATCATTTTTGGAATAATAAATGGCATTATAACACGGGAGCAAATGACCGATATGAGCGATGAGAGAGATAAACTGATTGAATTAAAAGCGATTCGCATTTCACATTGGCTTTTTACATTTGGTTTTTTATTAGCGATGGGTTCACAGGCAATTGGTATGGAAACGAAGGTGATGTTTATGACACTTATTGCATCCGGATTTATTTCTGCAATTATTTCTGAATCTGCAAAAATTTATTTCTATCGTAAAGGCGTTTGATATGAGCAATAAAATAAAAATCGGAAAATGTGTCATAAGCAATAACATTCGCAAATTGCGCTTTAATGCCAATGAAATGACTCAACAAACTTTAGCTGATAAAACAGGTGTAACACGTCAAACCATAGTTGCCATAGAAAATGAAAAATATTTTCCAACATTGGAATTAGCATTTCGTATTGCTCATGTTTTTAATACACCGTTGGATGATGTATTTGTGTTTAGCATTACAGCACCTGTCGAATAATTTTAATAAACAATTTCAACTATTTATTATTTGAAAGCAATTTATTGCACCAAATATGGTGGTCCCGAAGTATTGCAAATAAGGGAAATACCAACTCCATTGCCGAAAGCAAATGAAATACGTATTAAGATACATGCAACGTCGGTAACGGCTGCAGATTTTAGAATAAGAAGTTTTACTATTCCTCCGGCATATAAACTGATAGCAAGGTTAGTATTAGGTTTCACAAAGCCAAGAAAACCAATATTAGGGTTAGAGTTATCGGGTGTTATTGATGCTGTAGGTAAAAATGTAACCAAACTTAAAACAGGTGATGTTGTGTTTGCCGCAACTGCTAATCGCTTCGGGGCTTACGCAGAATTTATTTGCTTACATCAAGATGCTACAATTGCATTAAAACCTGAAAATTGCACCTTTGAAGAAGCCGCAACATTGCCTGTTGGCGCCTTAACTGCGCAACATTTTATTAAAGTATCGCAATTAAAACCGGACAGTAAAATTTTAATTTATGGTGCATCAGGAAGTGTTGGTACTTATGCCATTCAATTTGCAAAAATGCACGGTGCTGAAGTAACAGCAGTTTGCAGTGCTTCGAACAAAGATTTAGCAATTGGCCTTGGTGCCGACAAATATATTAATTATCAAGCGACTGACTTTTTACAACAATTAACGCAGTATGATGTTGTTTTTGTTGCCGTAGATAAATTTAATTTTAATGATGCCATTAGCGTTGTAAAACCGAATGGCATTTATATCAATGTAACGGCACCATTCAAATCGCGAGAAATGAAACGCGCAGCAAAGGTTCAACATAAAACAATTATAATTGGAAAAGATCCTGCGTTTAAAGCCGAAAATTTAAATGAAGTAAAAAAAGCGGTTGAACAAGGCAAAGTAAAATCGGTTATCGATAAAACCTTTGCATTTGAAAATATAGTTGCGGCACATCAGTATGTTGACTTAGGACATAAAAAAGGAAATGTTGCTATTACGACCATTCAAAATGAAGCCTAAATTGCAATTGAACACAAAGCAAAGCTGATACTTATTGTAACATTTACAATAAGTAATTAATTCAACGAAATATGTGAAAAGGTTTGGTATGCAGAATTGTAAAAAAGCAATGGAGCAATTTCGCAATCCATGAAGCCGATAAGTGGAAATTTGGCCAATTGTTCAATCACGTCTTCTTCGTCTTTGGCAACCATGGTAATCCACAATTTAGAGCGATCTACAGAAACGCAATAGCTGCTGATTTTACCTTCAAACATCATGTCGTTAACAATAGCGCGCTGACTTGGAATCAGTTGAAGAAATTCATCTGTGTTCACATCGTGCAAATTAACATCTATCATGAATTCTGGCATCTTGTTGCGTTTAGATATACAAATGTAAGGTTTTTTAATACTACTATAATCATGCCCAAAACCGTAGCAATTTTTTAATTGTCATTTTAACGATTTTTCTTTGGGTATTCGAACCACAGCATCTTTCCTTTGCCGGCTTCCACCTTTTCGGGTGTAGAACCGTTAAATGTAATAGCTACAATACCACAAGTAGGCATTTCGCCGCCAAATTCAGGTGCAAAGTGATTGGCCAATACCGAGAAAGTGGGGTTATGCCCAAATATGCAAATGGTATCGGCTTCGGCAAATGCGGCTTGAATCAGCTTTTCTATTAAAGCGATATCACCGAAATAAAGTTCCGGTTGAATAACAATTGCGTCAGTATCCAATTTCAGTTCAGTGCAAAATATGCGGCAAGTAGTAAATGCACGGAGCGCCGGACTGCTTATCATTATTTCCGGCATTCTGCCTTTTTTCATAAGCACCTGTGCCATCAATGGAGCATCCTTTAATCCGCGAGGAGCTAAAGGACGTTCGATGTCATGCAGTCCTGCATCAGGCCAATCTGATTTCGCATGTCTGATAATGTAAAGCGTTTTCATTATTCAATATTTCTTTTGAAAAATACATATCCATTTTTACTGCTCAACATCTGCAAAGCAGGCATTTTTTCGTATTGAGCCGATTTCCTAACCGTAGTTACAAAATACGCAGGCTTATCAATATTTCCCGTTAATAGCCATTCTGTAAAATACCTCCGATAATCGGCAGCGGTATAGTTTTCGGCCGGGTGCTGATTTTTCATCCATGCAATAAACACCGGATTGCCAATGTCGCTTTGCTTGCGTTCACCATAAAATAAATGTGCATAGCTTTTTAACCCAACTACCTCCTTGTAACAATCTTCGTCACTTTTGTCAATTAGGAAATCAACCATGGCACCTTGCGAATAGCGCTCAATATTTGGTGTAAACATATTTATAGTTAAATTAATACTCAACGTTGATGATAAAAATAAAACCAATATAGCTGCATGTAATTTTGATTTAGCATTTAAATACACTGCCATAATTAAACCGCCCAAAGCAATGATACCGGGAATAATTTCGAAGCCTGTCCACCCACTTTCCGCCAACAAAGCCTGCTGCGAAAATGCATCTTTAAAATAAGGCAACAACAATTCGGGATGTTGAAATAAATACGGAATTGCAATTATTAAAATACTAAATATCAACCCCGAAAATAACAATAAGCCGGTCTCCAATTTTTTCCATTTTAAATTGATGTGATAAT
>JANMLV010000126.1:0-3242 GCA_031372705.1 Bacteroidota bacterium
GTGGACATATAGGTTTCGTCGCTGCACAGTGCCGTTGCGCTGCTGCTATACACAATTTTGTAGGTGCTTGCAGGTGTAAATTTTGCGTGGTTATTTGTGGGAGATGGTATTACTTGCATTGCGGCAGGATTTGTTTTCTATTATTATTTTAAACACAAGCAACCACAAACACATAAGGAAGTAAAAGATAAAGGCATAAAAGTAAAATCTCCGTATGCTGACAGCACCTTTATGATGTTTATTTTATTTTGTTTTTTTTATGCTGCTGCATTTTTTCAAATATTTAGCGGGATACCATTATATTATAAAGAAGTTTATTTAAAACCCGAAGTTGCAATAGGATTATTAATAGGTTTTAACGGATTAATAGTTTTTGTTTTCGAGATGATTACAGTTTCGCAACTGGAAAAACGGTATAAGCCAAATACATTAATAGTAGTTGGTTGTTTGATGTTGGGCGCGTCATTCCTGATATTCAATTTTTTTCATGGTACTATAATTCTTTTAATTGCCATGTTATTGTTAAGTTTTTCAGAAATATTTGCAATGCCTTTTATGATTTCCAGAGTAGTGCAAACATCATCTCCACAAACCAGAGGCAGCTACTTGGCAGCTTACACCATCGCTTGGGCATTGGCATTTATTGTTTCGCCGTATAGCAGCACACAAATTATTGAACAATTTAATTACACTGTTTTATGGTGGGTTATGGGCATATTTTGTAGCCTAACTGCTTTAGGGTTTTTCCTTATTGCTAATAAAAAAGCTACACCAAAACTTAACTAATTTTTATTTCTTAGTCGGATTCTTTGTGCGATACATACTGTAAAATATCGATATTGTTAAAATACTTGCAATAACCAACAACGATACAATTACCGGCACCTTATAAATATCTACCAAACACATTTTTAATCCAACAAACATTAACACTGCAGCTAAGCCATAAACCAGATATTTAAATCGGTGCATAATGCCTGCCAAAGCAAAATACAAACTGCGTAAACCTAAAATGGCAAACACGTTAGAAGTATAAACAATAAATGGATCAGGTGTAATAGCAAGAATTGCAGGTATGCTGTCTACAGCAAATATTAAATCTGTAAATTCTATAAAAATCAATACCACAAACAGTAAAGTGGCATATCGTTTCCCATTTATGGTTACAAAGAAATTACTACCTGAATATTCATTATGCACCGGATATACCTTTCGGAACATTTTGAGTACAAAGCTTTTTTCAGGATCCATTTGCTTATCCTTGTTGCGTATCATATTAATACCGGTTATGATAAGAAACACCCCGAATACATAAATTATCCAATGGAATTTTTCAATTAATGCAACACCTGCAAAAATGAAAATGGCACGCATGATAAGTGCACCTATAATTCCCCAAAACAATACTTTATGCTGATAAAGTGCGGGCACCTTAAAAAAAGTAAATATCAATAAGAACACAAATATATTGTCGATACTTAACGATTTCTCAATTAAGTAACCCGTTAAAAATTCTAAACCTTTTTGCTGCTGTAATGCCTCCGTTTCATATCCTCCTACAACACCAAAATAAATCAATGCATTAAATACAAGTGCTAAACCAATCCATACTGCGCTCCAATAAAGCGCTTCTTTTACGCCAACAATATGACTTTTGCGGTGGAAAACACCTAAGTCTAACGCTAACATGAGCAATACAAATAAATTAAAACCAAGCCAGAGTAATGAGTTATTGTCCATATTTAGTTTGTAAATAGTTAAAACAACTTTACTAATCTATTGTTCGAGTAGACTACTGTTAAAGATTCTTAAAATTAAACATTTATCATTGAACAAGTTGTGGTTTGAACTTACCTTTATAGGGTAGAAATGCGAATCATATTTTACCTTTTAATTGTTTCAATCCTTACTGCAGCTTGCTCGCGGTCGGACGAGCCGCTTAATTTGCAGGCCCCGCACAATAAGTATATTCTATGTCGCGGCACTCCATTATACCTCAACGACGGCAAAAAATGGCCTTCTAATAAAGAAACAACAACCGGCATCGACAGTATGATTGCGCAAGTAAATGCTTTTCAGGTTCCGGCTGATACTGTTGCCTTTCACGCTTTAGGCGATGCTTTAATGGACGACTATATATATATCATTAATTATTGTGTAGATATGGGACCTGCGCACGAAATGATTCACAGTTACCTCTTCCCTATTCAAGAAATAATAATTCCATTACAAATAAGCGGCGAAGTAACTTGTTCGGCGCAATACACTAAACTGAAGGACTATCTGGCTCGCTATCACGAGTATTTTGAATAGCCGGAGCAACTGAAAACGCTAAATCATGGCTGCGCAATGTTCTTATTGCCAGCAATAAACTAACCAACATAAACGCCGCTCCCAAAATAAATGCGGCTCCTGCAAAATGCACCGGAGTGCTATCATCTGTAAAATAAGCATAAGTATTTGTCATTAAGGGAGGCCCAATTATGGAAGTAATACTCATCAAACTGGTCATTGCTCCTTGTAATTCACCTTGTTCATTGCTTGGCACTTGTGCAGAGATAATACCCTGTAATGCAGGCATTCCGATCCCTCCTAAGCAATATGGAATAAGAAATACATACATCATCCAGCCTTGACTGGCAACACCGAATAATATTAAGCCTACAGTATATAAAGCTAATCCGTAATAAACCGATTTTTTTTGCCCGATTTTAGGAATGGTATATCTAATTAATCCGCCTTGTACTAAACCAACCATTACGCCAACAAAAGCTAATGAAAATCCAACAGCTTTTTCAGACCATCCAAATGTTCCCATTGTAAAATAACTCCAATTGCTTTGCACGGCGTGTGAGCCGATGTAAATGCAAACTAAAGAAGCAATTAAGCCATAAGTGAGCGGATATTTTTTCAAAGCTATTAACGCGCCGATCGGATTTGCGCGTTTCCATTCAAATGCTCTGCGTTTCTCTTTTGGTAACGATTCAGGCAAAACAAAATAACCATATAACCAATTTAAAAACGATAATCCTGCGGCAGCAAAAAAAGGCACACGCGAGCCGATTTCACCTAATAAACCGCCAATAGCAGGTCCAATAATAAAACCCATTCCAAAGGCTGCACCAATTAGCCCAAAATTTTGTGCGCGCTTTTCAGGTGGTGAAATATCGGCAATGTATGCGCTTGCAGTAGAGAAGCTAGCGCCGGTAATTCCTGCTAATAATCTACCGGCAAACAGCCAT
>JANMLV010000151.1:0-10103 GCA_031372705.1 Bacteroidota bacterium
GTTTTGATTTAGTTAAATTAATTAGAGTCGAATAATAAAAATTAAAACTATGTCTTATAAGAATAAGAAATACAAACTCAAAAGAAGTATTCCTTACTTTTCTTGAATTTTACAATTTTTACTCACCCGAAAACTTATAGATTCAAGTGAAAAACACCTTTAGCCAAACCATCTAAAAGGATTACTGTTTTTTTTTTGAATTATCAAAAGATGTTTATATTTGTTTAATCTATTTCATACAAATAATGCGACGAATTAAATTTCTGGGGAGCAATTTATTTCTAATTTTATTTTGTCAAACCGTAGTGTTTTGTCAAGGTGAAGTTGGTATTGGAACAACCACGCCACAAGAAAAATTAGATGTAAATGGTGCGGTAATAATTAGGAGTGAATCTACTGCAGGAATTACTGCTCCCGGTACAATACAATTTAATACAACAAATGGTTGGCATGAAGGATGGTTATCATCAAGCGAATGGCGTAAACAGGAAAATGATTATGATTATTTATCAGGCAATTATTCTGTAAATGGATGTGGCGCTGCATTGAGCGCTAACATTGGTTCTTACGTTATTTCCTCTTCGGGTGCGGAGTCTCCTTTTTATAGAACAACTGCAGATAAAAAAATTCAATATTTAATTCGTGCATCTGAATTAACAGCAGCTGGTTTTTGTGCCGGCGATTTAACATCAATTGGGTTTGTTATTATTACACTTGGAACTACAAATTATAGTGAATATTCTATAGCATTAAAAAATACAAGTACTACTTCATTAACAGCAGGTTGGGAAGCAGGTGCAACTTCCGTTTTTGGTCCGTCAACAATAACAGCAGTTGTCGGAAATAATGACTTTTCAATAACACCTTTTTACTGGGATGGAGTTAATAATTTACTTGTAGAAGTTTGTTATAATAACACTACTACAGGCACAAATTCGACTGTTCAGGTCGATAATTCAGGCGGGTATAACAAGTTAACTTACAAAACAGGCACATCTTTAACGCCCTGTTCTTCATTAATCTTACCTACAAATAGTGTTAATCGACCTGTTATACGGTTATCGGGTAAAACTACCGGCGCCTACTTAGTACCCGGAAATTATTATCAATTTAATAAAGGCTTGGTGCTAGGTTCTCCTTTAATCCCCGTCCCATACGAGCATCATGGTCAGGGTACTATTACCGGGGAAGCCATCTACGACGATAATACGCTGCTTAGCGACTATGTGTTCGATTATTATTTTGATGGCAAGATTAGCAATGAGGATTTGAATTTGCATGCTGATTATGAGCTGCTTCCTTTGGAAGAAATGATTCGCTTTATGATTGATAAGAGGCATCTCCCCACTATAAATGGCAAGTCTGATTGGGAGCAAAATGGAAAGTTTTCGGTGGGAGCTTTGAGCACGCAGTTATGGAAAACCGCAGAAACTCATGCATTATATCTTATTGAATTAAATAACAGAGTTGAAGTATTACAACAACAAATTGATCAGTTGAAAAAATAATAACTATTTGAAAAAACTTGCTTTAATATTTGCGTTTTTACTATACTTAATCTGCTATACTAATATTGTTGCAGGTCAAGGTGAAGTTGGTATTGGAACAAACACGCCTGCTGAAAAACTTGATGTTAATGGGGCAATAATAATTAGTGGAAATTCGGTTGCATCCCCTACCATTAACGGTACTATTAAATATAATTCTGCCACAGGTTACCACGACGGTTATGTCCCGCCGGGTACTTGGACACCTATTGAAAATTTTAATAAGTATTTAATTAATGGTGATTATACTTCACTCTCATGTGGCTTTACATCAACAATTAATATTGGAGCAATTACCGGTACAAGTACGGGCCCAAATGAAACACCTTTTGCTACGCAATACTCCGATAAACGTGCGCAATACTTGTACAAGGCTTCTGAGTTTTTAGCCTGGGGACTTTGTGCGGGTAACATTACAGAAATTGCTTGGAATGTAGTTGTAATTGGCTCACCGGGCGCCATTAATGGATTCACTATTAAAATGAAGCATACCACTTCAACAAGTTTAATCGGCACTGTTTGGGAAACCGGGCTTTCAACTGTTTATGGACCGGGTTCATTTTCATTGGTAACCGGATTAAATACATTTACCTTAACTACACCATTTAATTGGGACGGCGCGTCAAATGTGCTAGTTGAAATTTGTTATGATAATTCAACCGGTACAACTAATACAAATGTTGACTGGACCTCACCGGTTGGATTTAATGGTACAAGATATGCGCAGGCAAGTTCGGGATCCGGCTGTGTAATTGCCGCTGCTACCGGTGTTTCAACTGCGCGACCTGTAATATATGTAACCGGCAATACAGCAGGTGCTATTACCGGAATTGATGATTATTTATATTATGATAAAGGTTTAGTTGTTGGTAATCCCATATTACCCGCTCCTTATTTGCATCATGGACCGGGTAGTCTAACGGCAGAAGCAGTGTATGATGAAAATATCCAAATAAGTGATCATGTTTTTGATTATTATTTGGATGGTAGATTAAATAGTGAAGATGCTAAAAAATTTCCGGATTACGAACAACTTTCTTTAGAAGAAATGGTTCTTTTTATGGAAGAGAACCGACATCTACCAACAATAACCGGCAGAAATGAATGGGAAGCAAAAGGTAAATTACCTGTTGGGGAAATTGCTACAGAATTATGGGTAACTCTTGAAAATCAGGCACTTTACATTATGGAAATAAATGCTGAAATTGCTGAAATGGAACAAACTATAAATATTGCGCTTAATCCATTAGCAGAAGCTTATAAAGAAGAAATAAAATTAATCGAAAAAGATTCAAACTTAAGTCAAGAAGAAAAGTTAGAAAAAATTACATTTCTAAATGAATTAATTCACTCAATAGAAAAATAATTATTATCATAATGCAGTTCCTGAAAAAAATTAGTTTTTGTATTGTTTTATTGTTGCCGTTATTGTTGCATGCGCAAAGTAATGTCGGTATTGGAACATCAACCCCTCAGGAAAAATTAGATGTTAATGGTGCAATGATAATTACAGGCAGTGCAGTGGCAGCTACACCTGTTCCGGGAACAATTCAATGGAATACGGCAGCGGGTTATCACGAAGGTAGAACTTCATTACCTGCATTTATTAAATTGGAAAATGACGAAATAACTGCAGTAGCAGATTATACAGCATACTCCGGTTGCACATCCCCCGTTACACTTGGGGTATTTGAGGCTTCTAATCCGGCAACGGGCTACGGTATGCCTAATTATCTTGCGAGCCCGTTTAATACTTGGTGGGGTGGCGATAGAACACAATTATTATATCGCGCCACCGAATTAACAGCAGCCGGTTTGTGTCCGGGAGATATTACAATGGTTGGATTTCCTGTAGTGGCTCCCGGTTCTTATACGCTCGGTAATTTTACTTTAAAAATGAAAAATACGGGTACAACCTCATTAACCGGTTATGAGGCCGGGCTAACAACTTATTATTCTTCTGCTTTAGTTACATTAATTGCAGGAAATAATGATTTTAATCTTGCGACTCCATTTGTTTGGGACGGAACTTCAAATATTTGCGTCGAAATATGTTGGAATAATAATATTGTTGCATTTTTATCAGGTGCCATAGTTCAATTAGATAATGGATATGCTTATAATACAGCGTATGGTTATTTCGCTGATATAACGCCAACAATTTGTACAGGAACTTTTTCAGCGCAATCTTCAACTACCAGGCCTGTAACAAGATTTGGGTCATCAGGTGCTTTAACCACAACAGGAGTAGATACCTATTATAAATTTAATGATGCAATTGTTGTTGGGAATCCATTGTTATTTTATGGGGCAGATTATAAAGGACCGGGAACGGTTACAGCAGAATCCGTATATGATGATAATTCATTGTTGAGTGATTTTGTTTTTGATGAATATTTTGATAGGGTGGTAAAGGATGAAGATTTAGAAAATTGTGAAGAGTATCGACATTTATCCATTGACGAATTAGAACAGTTTCTATCTGTTTACCGACATTTACCAAATGTTCCCGGACGCGACGAATGGAAAAATTCAGGTGGATTTTCCCTGGGAGAGTTGTTAACAGATATATGGGTTAGTGCTGAAGATCAGGCTTTGTATATTAAAGAATTAAACGAAAATGCGGAGGCTATAGAAGAACAAATAATAAATAATAAAAATCTTCTGATTAATAAATTGAATGGGGGAATTACTTTAATTAAGGAAGATATTTATATTTCCGCTGTTACAAAAGAAAAGCAGATTGCGATAATTCAGGGACTAATTAACAAATTAGAAAAGATGTAATGCCAACATGAAAATGAAGTTAATAGTAACAACATACCTATTTTTATTTGCAATTTCTGCCGGCTACAGCCAAATTTATGTAGAAGGAAATGCTGCAGGTAAAGAAATTTATGTTTTAAATACAATTGGGTCAGAACCTACCTTATATGTAAATGGAGACATCACCAATAATGGCGGCGAAATTGAAAATGCATCCGGCGAAATTGAATTAACGGGAAATTGGGAGAATTACCCGCTTGTTGGTGGTTCTTACGTTTCGAACGGAATTGAACGATTTACCGGCAGTGCTGCTCAGATTATTAAAGGCACTATGAATGGTATTGTTGGCACAACTAACCAATTTTATAACCTGAAAATTCGTAAATCAGCTGCAGGGCAGTTGGTGTCGTTACAAACAAATGTAAACGTGCATACGGCCGGCACTATAGAATTTGAATCATTTGGCATTTTAAGAACAGATATTACTTCACATGGTAATAATGGATCTGCTTATGCCTATGAAATTAATTTAAGGAATAATGTTGCCGGTTCAATAATTGGTTATGCAACCGCAGGCGCAGATAAGTATATTGAAGGTAAATTCCGCAGGGCAGTAACCGGTACAGCAAATTATTATTTTCCTGTTGGAATAGAATCTACCGTTTTAGATGGCGAAGAGCCATTTCAAATTAATACGACTTCGGCAACGTCATCAAATATTATTGGGTATGTGCAACCGGGAACTATAAATATGATTGGCACCGTTACATATTGCGATATTGGAACATGGCCCGGAGTTTTTGGGGCAACAATTCTTGATAATCCCTTTTCACCGGCCGATGGCACATTAGATCAATTAGTTACAAATTGTCAATTATCGGTTGAGTGGTATGCACTTGGCAGTGCAGGAAGTTATAATTATACCGTAATTTCAGATCCCGGGCCAATCCTTGAAAGTGAATGTCCGTTTTATGCATCAACATGGTTAGGAGCATTGCGTTATTTTGCCGATAACGGATTGCCAAATAATATTTTATCCATGACATCCCCTGCGCCATTTTTTACACCCGGCTATGAAACTTGTCCGAACAATTATACCATTGCCGGAATAAGTGCATCAATTCCTCCAACCGTTTATCGCATACATGGTTTGGTTGATGGAGGAGATGCATTATTACCACTTGAATTATTATCATTTTCAGGAAAAGTTGTGCAAGAAGGTAATCAATTAACATGGAAAACAGATAATGAAATTAACAGCAATTATTTTAGTTTAGAAAGTTCAGCCGACGGCCTTCAGTTTAATGAAATCGGAACAGTGCCGGCAGCAGGAAATTCTACTACAGAAAGGAACTATAATTTCCTCGATCGCAACCCGATTGCATTTACAACTTACTACAGATTAAAAATGATTGATTTAAACAATGATTTTAAATACTCAAATATCGTTCCGTTAACAGGTGCATCCGCAATGTCGTTAACTATTGCACCAAATCCGGCAACTACACAAATTGCAATTACTTATTCTACCGATTTCGATGGTGCAGGCAGCTTAAATATTTATACTGCTGAAGGTATTTTACTAAAGCAAATTCCGCAACAATTTGAAAAAGGTTCTAATAAAATCGACATTAATATCTCCAATCTTGCGCCTGCAGCATATATTGTCGAAATTGTTGATGGTGGGAATAGTATTAAAGGCGTTTTTATTAAGCAATAAACAATGCATTGCTGACCGGTGAGATAAATAGGAATAGCCCTTATTTTTAAATCTTTAGTCTGTGCACTCAAGCGAATATTGTTTGCCAAAAGTTTAATAATTCATTTGATTTAATCGTCAGGGAGAGGTCTGCTTTGAAAATTAATAATTCTTCGACGTGGAGAATTTAGCAATGTCGTGGAGCACTGAATTGGAATTAAGTAAAAAATATTAGTAAAGAAATTTTGCGGCAGGAGCACTTTGATTCCATGTCTGAGTTGCAATAGTAGGCGGGTTTACTCAGCTTTATTAAATGGGGGGACCAATGAGCCTATCGTTTTAAAGTGGGATGCTCTGAGCCAATTGAGCAATTCGCTTTCTACTTTTCCAAGATTTCACTTCAAGTTCTCTTTTATAGGCTAGATCTTTAGAAGTAAATGCTTCTGCATAAACTAACTTCCAATCTTTAGCCTTAGCAGTAAATCCGGAATGATTTGACAGATGTTTTTTAATTCTTGAAGATAAATCATCGCAGGTGTGTCCAATATAATATTTGGACAATTCTTCAGAATGGAGAATGTAGAAATGGCATGACATAACAAATTGAATTTAAGGGTAAAAAATAATTGGAAACAAATTTAAATACAAAAAGTCAGCAATTGCTGACTTTTTGTTGTGGGAACACTTTGATTCGAACCAAGGACCCTCCCGCTGAAAAAGCGGGATGCTCTATACCAACTGAGCAATTCGTTTGCTGGTTTTCCAGCCTTTTACTTGAATTTATGGGTAAACAAAAACTGAATTAAATAAAAAAAGTCAGCAATTGCTGACTTCCTTGTGGGAACACTTGGATTCGAACCAAGGACCCTCTGCTTGTAAGGCAGATGCTCTAAACCAACTGAGCTATGCTCCCAATATTTTTTACTCATTTACTTTGGACCCTCCCGCCGAAAAGCGGGATGCTCTAAACCAACTGAGCTATGCTCCCTCAATCATTTGAAACACTTGGCCTGCAAAACCGGCCTCCGTTCCATTTTTTGAGAGTGCAAAGATATAACCCCCTGTCCAATTTTCAAATTTTGTCCACATATTTTGAATATTTTTTTAATAAGTAGCGTTTAAGTAACAGTTGTAACTTTGGTGGCAACTGTGAACGTGAACGAAACTCCTACAATCCAACCGGTAGCACCTAAGCCAAAATGGCGGAAAATACTGCGTGTTAGCCTCATTTCTTTGGGTATTGCCATAGGAGTGGTGCTGCTGGCGGCTGTTTTGGTGCCGCTTTTGTTCGAAAAACAGATTAAAAACCTCTTTATCAGCGAACTCAATAAGAGCCTCGCTACGGAAGTTACGCTCAATCAGGACGATATTCACCTAAGTCTGCTCAAAAACTTCCCCAATGCCGCTGTGGTGTTTAATAACATAGGTATCAAGGAAAGTTTTGTCAAATCCAACAAGCATTTCCTCGAAGCCGAGGAAATTAGCCTGGTTTTTAATGTGTGGGATATTTTTAGAGGAAATTATGATATCACGCATATTAAGGTGAAAAATGGGTTTTGTCATCTCATTACCGACAAAAAAGGAAATATCAACTATAAATTTTGGAAAGACTCGGAAGGGGAGAGCTCATCCGATTTTTCTATTAACCTCGATAAGGTGGATTGCGAAAATATCGATTTCCAATATCTGGATTATAAGTATCAACAAAATATTGAACTGCTGGTTTACGATTGCAGCCTCAATGGGAATTTCTCGTCCGACAAATATACACTGGCTGTAATAGGTAATGTGTTGTCGAAGCGCATTAAAATTGGTAATACCGCATATCTTATTAATAAGGAATCGCATATCAACACAAAAATAAATGTTGATGTGCCTAACGAAAATTATGCTTTTGAAGATGGTGAAATTACCATCGATAACAATGTATTTTTAGTAAATGGAAGTATTGCATTGCTCGGTGAAGATTTTTATGATCTTGCAATAACCGGCGATAAGATTAGTTTAGAAGGACTTATGCTATTGCTGCCGGGTAATATTTCAAACAATTTAAGCAAGTATCAAAGCAAAGGAAAAATAGATTTCTCAACAACCATTAAAGGCATTTATTCCGGTTCGAAAACACCTGCCATTACCATTGCTTTTGATGTGCAAAATGGAAGTATACAGCATGAGCAATTTGGCGGGAAACTGAGCGACATGAATTTTTCAGGTAAGTATTCTAATGGAGAAAAGCACTCATCTGCAACATCGTTTATAACCGTTACTAATTTTTCGGCAACTCAAAATGATTTACCTATTAAGTTGGATTTGGAGTATAAAAATTTTATTAATCCATACATCGATTTGCAATTGGATGGAACATTTCCGGCCGCATTAATTATTCCGATGGCAATGAATAATGCCGGTGACGTACAAGGAACAATCAGTTTAAATAATATCGACATCAAAGGAAATATCAAAAATCTTTCCGGTGAATTTTCTACAGCGCAACCGGTTGGAACTATTTCGTTTCAAGATGTAGCTTTTGTAATTAACGACAAAAAAGTTTCAATACCGACGGGTATGGCTAAGGTTTTGAATAATGAAGTTGCGCTAAACGGATTGGCAATTAATATTGCAGGTTCCGATTTAAATGCAGATATAATAATCAACAACTGGATTCAGCAAGTATTTCCAAGCGAATTTACACCTGCGCTGAATGTAAATGGACGCATCAAGTCGGAAAATATTAATTTAAACGAACTGATTTCTGTATTTGAAAGTGAATCGAGTGATGTCGCCAATCAAAAGATTAGTCCTGAAGCACCCACTGCACCGGCTGCAGCTTCAGGCAATTACAATTTCAGTGGAACTATAGATTTAGTTTGTAATAATTTTAATTATAATAAAGTAGTTTTTTCAAACATTACAGCCGCCATTAAACTAACTCCGGGATTAATTATTGTTAACGATTTGCAAGGCGGCGCTATGGCAGGAAAATTTAGCGTTGATGCCACTTTCAGAGAAATGCCAAATGGCGATGTTATTTTGCAAACATCAGGAATGCTCGAGAAAATTGAAGTGGCACAATTGTTTGAACAGTTCGATAATTTTGGTCAGTCTACTTTAACGGCAACAAATTTAAAAGGAAGAATTTCTGCCAATATTTATGAAATGAATATTCGTTTCGACAAAGATTTTATATTGGATGAATCATATTTGTATACGCTTTGCGATATGAAAATTGAGAATGGTGAATTGATAGATTATAAACCATTAGAATCGCTATCCAGTTTTGTAAAAATTAGCGACCTGCGACATATTAAATTTTCTACATTAGAAAATAAAATCGAAATTAAAAACAGGGTGGTTATTTTGCCGGCAATGCAAATTCAATCTTCTGCCGTTGATATGTATATTAGTGGTAACCATTCTTTTGATGATGAGATAGATTACCAATTTAAATTGAGCATGGCAGATGTAATGGTGCGCAAATTTTTAGGTGGCAACAAGCAGAAAGATAATTATGAGGAAGATACTGACGGTGGCGTAAATGTTTATATCAGTATGACCGGCACTGTTAATGAGCCTATTATTAAATATAATAAAAAAGAAGCGAAGCAAAAGTTGCAAGAAAGTGGCATGGAAGAACAGGCGTGAGGAGATCGAAAAGCTCAGGCCGGGCGTGACGCAGGCGTCGTTCGTGTTCAATCTGTCGCGGCGCCAATATGAAGCGGACTTCGGCAGCGACTATGCCAGGCCCGGCGCGTTCGCGCGTGTCATCGGCTTTCTCATGCACCTCGTGCCGAAGATCGGTCCATTTCGCGCACTGGCATTCAAGGTGCCGACGCCGGAAGCTGAGAAAGTGTTTCTCGAATCATTCGCGCGCACCAAGGATCGTTACGCGCAGGAGCTCAGCGCGGTAAAGGCCGGCAGGTTCGCCTTTACCAACACCAACTTCGATGTCGGGCGGCCGCTGCCGCGCGGCAGTTATTCGCTCGAGGACGAAACCTACGATCAGCTGATTAAGAAATTATCCGAGGGCAAGAACACCGTAGCCGTACCCGCTGCGCTTCGCACCGATCTGGTGAGCCACTTCGGCGTGAACG
>JANMLV010000153.1:0-30516 GCA_031372705.1 Bacteroidota bacterium
GAACTGTTACCGGCTCAATTGATATGGGAGAATATTACTTGCTCGAACTGCTTTTTAATGGAAAGCCTATTATGATTCCACTTCACGATGAGATGATAATCGACCTCAACGAAGAAAAAAAACAACTGACTGCGAGATTGCCGGAAGGGCTGATTTAATGTGCTTATGAAACAGCACGAATCAATTAGCTAATTGGCTAATTAGCTAATTAGCTAATGAAACAGCCGATGAACAGCCGGAACCCAAATGTGCTAATGTGCAAATTGAACAGCCGGAAACAATTAGCTAATTAGCTAATGAAACAGCCGGAATAATGCGCTGATTTGCACATTAGCACATTTGTTTCTCCCTTTGTTCCGCGTGAAATAAGTTTAATTTAGCTCCAAATTAGTCGCTATGCGTATAGATATTATTACCGTTTTACCCGAATTGCTTGTTTCACCATTTGAGCATAGTATCTTGAAACGCGCTCAGGAAAAGGGATTGCTCGAGATAAATGTCGTAAATCTCCGCGATTATTCTACGTTTAATCACAAACAGGTCGACGATTATCAATTTGGCGGCGGGGCAGGAATGGTAATGATGATTGAACCGATTTTTAACTGTATTGCTGCATTAAAAAAGGATAGAAACGTTGACGAGGTAATTTACCTTACTCCCGATGGTGTAACTTTTAACCAAAAAACCGCTAATCATCTTTCAATGAAAAAGGATATTATTATCCTCTGCGGTCACTATAAAGGGGTTGATGAACGTGTTCGAGAACACCTGATAACCAAAGAAATTTCTATCGGCGATTACGTATTAAGCGGCGGCGAATTAGCAGCGGCTGTCTTGGTGGATGCCTTGGGGCGCTTGCTTCCCGGCGTTTTGAACGATGAAACATCTGCGCTGTTCGACAGCTTTCAGGACGACCTTTTAGCACCTCCGGTATATACACGACCCGCAGCGTTTAACGGCTGGGAAGTACCTGAAATATTGCTTAGTGGACATGCTGCCAAAATTGAAGAATGGCGCCACGACCAAGCCGTTTCTAAAACAAAGGAGCGACGCCCCGATTTGTTGCATGAAAACTCATAGAAAATATTTGAAATACCGCAAAATCCCCTTATCTTTGCAGTCCACTTTTAAAAAATAAGGTTATGGACTTTATAAAAACGCTTGAATTAGACCTAATTGCCGGAAAAGAAATTCCTCAATTTAAGGCCGGTGATACAATCACTGTTAATTATAAAATCATTGAGGGTGATAAATCAAGGATACAGGCATTTAAAGGCGATGTGTTACAGCGTAAAGGTCAAGGTAGAACTCAGACTTTCACCGTTCGTAAAATATCAAATGGTGTAGGTGTTGAAAGGATTTTCCCATTGTTTTCACCAAACATTGATAGTATTGAAGTAAATAAAATCGGTAAAGTTAGAAGAGCTAAAATTTTCTACTTACGCGGATTAAAAGGTAAATCAGCAAGAATTAAAGAAGCTAAATCTGCTGTTGCCAAATAAGAAGAGTTGTCGTGATTATATGTATATCAGTAGTCCCGGTTCGCAAGAATCGGGATTTTTTTTTGCTGAAGAAGAGTTTAAGAAGGTAGTTTTTAAAAAGGGCCACTAAGGCCAAAGGGGCTCAAAGGTACGCGAAGGGATGGGATTACATTAAACGCAGAAGTTTGATATTATTCTACTAACCGTTTCGTGTTTCTTTGGGCCGCTTCGCGACTTTGTGGCAAAAAAACGAAATTCAAATTAACTACAGGCTGCAATTTTAATAAGCATTTTTTTTTGCGGAAAGTATTTTTAGAAAATCATATTATATGAAGAAGGTAAATTTGAAAACGGGCCGCGAAGGCTCAAAGCGGCTCGAAGGTGCGCGAAGCAAGTATGTTGTGTTTAATATTAGGAGAGGGAATTTTAATATAAATCAACTTAGCTTTTTACGCTAATAGCACATTGCTTTTAAATACTTCAGCATATTTAATTAGTGCACTCATGCGCATTGCCTGTTTCGGCACTTACCGGTCTTGAATTATTTATATAAATTAAAAAATAATTAATTTGTATAATCCTGACTAGTATACAAGGATGAATAGCTGAATTCAGCGCAATAAAAAAACCCGCCATACAGCGGGTTTTTTTATTGCAAAATAATATTTAATTATTTGGTGGTAGCACCTTCAACAGCAGCATCGTCAACATCGGTTCCAAACAATTCATCATCTGATTCTTGGTTTAAAACTTCGTCAACTTTAGCGGCGTTTTCAACTGCTTCAGAAGCACCATTTTCTACCTGAGTAGTAAGGGTATCAATACTTGATTCTTCACCTTCAGATGTTTTATTTGATTTACAAGCTACAAAACCCATTATTACCAGGGCTAATGCGAAATAGGTTACTTTTTTCATTTTGTTAGATTTAGTTTAGTGGTATGGTGCAAAATTATAAAAATTATGCATTATTTCTTACGGAAAAATATGTTAATAGGTGTTCCGGTAAGACTAAAATGCTCGCGCAATTGATTCTCCAAATAATTCCGGTAAGGTTCGCGAATATCGTTAGGAAAGTTGGTGAAAAACACAAACGTAGGCACTTGAGCCGGCATTTGGGTAACATATTTAATCTTAATATAACTACCGCGAATTGCAGGTGGATGGTAATTCTCGAGCGCCAATTGCATTACTTCATTCAATTTTGAAGTTGAAATTTTAAGCTGTTTATTGTCGTAAACCTGCAATGCCATTTCCATTCCTTTAAAAATCCTGGTTTTATCTAATGCCGAAATAAATATGATAGGCACATCTCTAAAAGGAGCAATTTTCTCTCTTATTTTTTCCTCAAACTTAAGCAGGGTATTGGTTTCCTTCTCAATCATGTCCCACTTATTTACCAAAATAACCAAGCCTTTTTTCTTCTTCTCTATCATGCTGAGAATAGCCATGTCCTGACTTTCGATGCCGGTATTGGCATCAACCATCAACAAACAAACATCGCTTTCATCAACAGCTTTAATTGCCCTGATTACAGTGTAAAACTCAATATCTTCTTTTACGGAAGCCTTTTTACGAATACCTGCCGTATCAATCAGAATAAAATCTTTCTCAAACAATTTGTAACGCGTGTGGATGGCATCTCTGGTAGTGCCTGCGATATTGGTAACCAAGGTGCGTTCCTGGCCTGTTAAGGCGTTAAGGAGGGTAGATTTACCAACGTTAGGCTGACCAACAATGGCAAATCGTGGTAATCCGCGTTCAGAAGCCAAAATACTGGAATCATCATCCTTTATTTCGCTTGTTATGGCATCCAAAATTTCACCTGTTCCGCTACCAGTGATCGACGAAACGAAGAAAATATCTTCAAAACCCGCTGCATAAAATTCAGTCGCAGTAAGCTGTCGCGTGCTATTATCCACTTTATTTACCACCACAAATACCTTTTTATCGGTTTTGCGCAGCATTCTAATTACGTCATCATCAAAATCGGTAATTCCTGTAGTTACATCCATCATAAAAATGAGCAGCGATGATTCGTCAATAGCAATTTGCACCTGACGTCGAATTTCGCGTTCAAAAATATCGGAACTGTTGGCCACAAAACCGCCGGTATCAATTATATCAAAGGTTTTGCCATTCCACTCCACAATCCCATAATGGCGATCGCGTGTAACTCCGCTAAGGTCGTCAACAATAGCTTGACGCTCACCGGTTAATCTGTTAAACAGTGTTGATTTACCAACGTTTGGCCTGCCGATAATGGCTACAGTAAAACTCATCTTTCAGTTAAATTAAAAAGGCCGGAAATCTCCGGCCTTAAGTAGTAGCGGGGACAGGACTCGAACCTGTGGCCTTCGGGTTATGAGCCCGACGAGCTACCAACTGCTCCACCCCGCGATATATCTTTGTTAAAAATTATTTCAGAACGAGGTGCAAAGATACACTATTATCCCGACTTTACCTATTAAAGCCCAAAATAAGTGGTTAATGTTCTAATTTTGAGGCATGGGATTTAAAGCAGGTTTTGTTAATATTATTGGTAAACCCAACGTTGGGAAGTCTACCTTAATGAACGTAATGGTAGGTGAAAAACTATCAATTATTACGCCGAAAGCACAAACTACGCGCAAGCGCATTTTAGGAATCGTATCCACCGATGATTGTCAAATAGTGTTTTCCGACACACCCGGAATTATCGACTCACCTCAGTATAAATTACATAACTGGATGAATGATCAGGTTACTACTGCTTTAACCGATGCCGATATTCTGATTTTAATGACCGACCCTTATGATAAATTAGATGAACAACATCATATTATCACCCAAGTAAAAACATTAACCACACCTGTTATTATTGTTGTAAATAAAATTGATACTTTAAGCAAAGGCAGATTAGATGAATGTGTAGAAAAATGGAAAACAATTTTACCTGAGAAAGAAATAATTACCATCTCTGCATTAGCAAAAACAAATACAGATATATTATATCAACGCATTGTTGAATTATTACCTGAGCATCCAGCTTATTTCGATAAAGATGAAATTACAGACCAATCGGAAAGATTTATAGTAGCAGAAATTATTCGCGAAAAAATATTTTTAAATTACCAAGAAGAAATTCCATACAACGTGGAAGTAAATGTTGAAGAATATAAAGACAAAGGAAATATTATTGCTATCCGCACAGTAATTTATGTTGGAAGAGATACGCACAAATCAATTATAATTGGCAAAGGCGGCGCCGCAATTAAACAAACCGGAATTGATGCAAGACTTGATATAGAAGCATTTACAGGCAACAAAGTATTTCTCGAACTATTTGTTAAGGTAAAAGAAAACTGGAAAAACGAAGACCGAACATTAAAATATTTCGGATATAATTAAGTTGCATAGAAATAAAATTTGTTAACAAGATTATTTAAATATTGTGGCCTTTGTGAGAAATAAGCACATCTCCTTTTTTCCCGCAAAGGCCACAAAATAAATACACACAATTCCGATAGCTATCGGAACGCAAAATCAGCAGTGTGTGTTTGAAGAGGTTTTAGAAAATGTAATCCTCCTCGAATATTATTTCTTCTCTACCAATTTAATTTCCACACGACGATTAATTGCTCTTCCTGTTGAAGTTGCATTATCCGCAATCGGGGTAGTTTCACCAAAGCCAACAGATGATAATCGCGTTTCGGCAACACCCTTCGCAATAAAATAATTTTTTACCGATGCTGCGCGTCTGTCGCTTAAATCTTGATTCATTTTTTCATCGCCATTACTATCTGTATGACCCTCTACCGACCATGAAGTAGACGGATACAAAACCATAATGCTAACAATATTATCAAGTGTAGCAAATGATGTTGCTTTAATTACATCGCTCGCTGTTTCAAATTGAATTGATTTAGCAGCGTAATTTATCTTCTCAATAATTTTTTTCTTTTCCGCTTCTTCAATTGCTGGACAACCACCATTTGCTTTTATGCCCGGTTTATCGGGACATTTATCATCAATATCTGCCGTTCCGTCTCCATCATTATCGGGACAACCTTGCAACGCCGTTTCACCGCGTAATTTAGGGCAACGATCTTCCTTATCCATAATGCCATCGCCGTCGCTATCCGGACAACCATTAAATTTCGCTAAACCTTTTTCATTTCGACAATTATCATCTAAATCGGCAATGCCATCGCCATCAGCATCCGGACAACCTTTAAATTCTGCGCTTCCTTTGTCTTGTGGACAGCGGTCGTCTTTGTCGGCAATGCCATCACTATCCGTATCAGGGCATCCGTTAAACGCAGGCAAACCCTTTACGTTTGGACAACTATCATCTTTATCGGCAAGGCCATCGCTGTCTGAGTCGGGACAACCATTAAAAGCCGGCAAACCATATTGAGCCGGACAGGCATCATCGGCATCAGTAATACCGTCGCTATCCGTATCCGGGCAACCTGAAAACTTAAGAATACCTGCTTTGTCCGGACATAAATCTTCCCAGTTTGGAATACCGTCGTTATCATTATCGGCACCTTTGCCAAATCGAATAACCATACCCACCGAGTGATGCAAATAATCGGTGCCAAACTCATTAAATTGAAGCGTATAAGCCGTTTGAAAATTAAATCCAAACAATGGTGTTAACCATAAATCGGTTCCAATACCCAATTTACCTTCAGGAAAAAAAGTAGTAGCATCAGGCTCATCACTTTCTAGATAATTGCCTCCTACTGCACCAAAAACATAAGGTGCAAACCAACAATTTTCCTTAAATAAATAGCCGTTGGCGAGATGATAATTTAGGCTGACATCTCCTTCAACAAATAATTTAGCACCACTAACTCCGGTGAGTGCATTTGTTTTAATTGAATTAATAGCCAAGGCAGCTCCGAGTGAAAACGAACTATTGAGTGAACCACCAAACGTGTAGCGACTAACCACCCAACCTAGTTCAACGTCGCCGGTATCTAATAAATCTTTGAAATATGATTCAGCCTCGCTGTTATAATCAACCATATTGGTTCCAAATCCGAATTTATAGGGATGATCGGAGTTTTGTGCTCCCGCAAGCAAGGTTGCAGTAACCAAGAGTAATGTGAAAATAAGTTTGTTCATAATAGATTGTTTAGTGGGTTTAGATAATGCGTTAAATATAGGATTATTTGCACTAAAATATTCAATTTCGGGAACTCATTTATGCACTTTTACCTTTTGATTAATAATAAGTAAACACAGCCTAAAATATCACTCTAGGATGTATAACTTTGCACTTTATAATTTTTATTTCAAAAATCATGGAAAGAGTAAAATGCCTTATAATAGGCTCAGGACCTGCGGGTTACACAGCAGCAATTTATGCTTCACGCGCCAATTTAAAACCTGTTATGTACACCGGGATTGAACCGGGCGGACAACTCATGCAAACTACCGATGTTGAAAATTTTCCGGGTTATCCAAATGGCATCATGGGCCCCGAAATGATGGAAGATTTTAAAAAGCAAGCCGAACGATTTGGAACAGATATTCGATTTGGAATTGCTACACGCGTAGAATTAAACGGTGAAGTAAAAAAAGTACACTTTGATGATGAAACAGCAATTGAAGCCTACACCGTAATTATTGCAACCGGTGCCACCGCAAAATGGTTAGGTTTAGATTCAGAAAAAAAATTGAATGGAAATGGGGTTAGCGCCTGTGCTGTATGTGATGGTTTCTTTTTCCGCAACCAAGATGTGGCATTAGTTGGCGGCGGCGATACCGCTTGTGAAGAAGCAATGTATTTGGCAAAATTGTGTACCAACGTACATATGATTGTACGCAAAGACCATTTTAGAGCCAGCAAAATTATGCAAGACCGCGTTTTAAACACACCAAATATTCATGTAAATTGGAACACCGAAACTGTTGAAATTTTAGGAGATACTGTGGTTACAGGTGTAAAAATTAAAAATATACCAACCGGAGCCATATCAGAAATTGCAATTACCGGATTTTTTGTTGCTATTGGGCATCAACCCAACACAAAAATATTTGAAGGCATTATTGACACCGATGCTCAAGGATATATTGTTACAAAAAGTGGTTCATCGAAAACTAATATTGAAGGCGTTTATGCAGCCGGCGATGTGCAGGACAAACACTACCGACAAGCAGTTACAGCCGCTGGCAGTGGATGCATGGCCGCATTAGATGCAGAGCGATATCTTACTGAAAAAAATATAGGTTAATCAATTCTCGATTGTTTGCATTGTATTATAAACATACTTTGGTAAACTTTTATCCATAATAAATGTTTATACAGATATAATACAATACTATTGGACAATACTATTTATCAATTTAAATATTCTTTAACCAACGGAAAAGAATTAACCCAAGCCGATTTAAACGGCAAGGTAATTCTTATGGTTAACACAGCGACTAAATGCGGACATGCGCCTCAATTAGCAACACTCGAGGAATTATATCATACCTATAAAGATAAAGGATTGCTCATTCTTGGATTTCCAAGTGACCAATTCGCACAAGAACCTTTAGATGGCGAAAATATTTCTGAATACTGCAGCATTAATTATGGTGTTAGTTTTCCTATGTTGCAAAAAACAAAACTAAAGGGAGATAACGCGCATCCTGTTTTTAAATTTTTTGCTGATGAAAAAATGAACGGCAAATTTTCATCTAAACCACGTTGGAATTTCTACAAATATTTAATAGGTAGAGATGGTAAACCGATTGATTATTTCTGGACCTATCGCAAGCCCGATAACAGTAAAATAATTAATGCGATAGAAAAAGCGTTAGCTAAACCTGTTGTATCGTAAAACAAATTCCAGTTCATGTTAGAGATTATTAACTTTGAGGCATGAAACTCAATATCTTAGCCTTTGGTGCACATCCTGATGATGTTGAACTAAGTTGCAGCGGAACTATAATTGCACATATTACAAGCGGTAAAACAGCAGGTATAATTGATTTAACAGCCGGTGAAATGGGCTCAAGAGGAACAGTGGCCATTCGCGCCGCAGAAGCCCAAGCAGCAAGCAAAATTTTGGGATGTAGTATTCGCGAAAATTTAGGCTTGGCAGATGGTCTATTTGAAGTAAATAATGCCAATATGTTGCTGGTTGTTACAGCAATTAGAAAATACCAACCTGATATTATCTTATGCAATGCTCCCGAAGATCGCCACCCCGACCATGGTAAAGCATCAAAACTAGTTGAGGAAGCTGCATTTTTATCGGGATTAATTAAAATTGAAACAATGGTTGATGGCATTGCACAAAATGCTTGGCGACCAACAATCGTTTTAAAATATATTCAGGATCGCTGGCTTACGCCGGATGTAGTTGTTGATATTACGCCATTTTGGGAGCAACGGATGGAGAGTATCAAAGCGCACAGTTCTCAATTTTTTGATCCCAACAGCAAAGAACCCGCAACGTATATTGCATCTCAAAACTTTTTCGATTCAATAGAAAGTCGCTCACGCGAGATGGGCAGAAGTGCACAATTTAAATATGCCGAAGGTTTTATCAGCAGTCGCGTTATTGGTGTAAGAAGTTTAAATGATTTATATTAAAATTCTCCCATTAATATTAAACACATCATTGCTGCCTCGCGCACCTTCGAGTCGCTTCGTTTAACGCTGCGAGCAAGCTGCATACTTTAAAAATAATCGCATTAATTTTTAAAACTGCTGTAATGCTTTTATTACAGTATCATCAATTTTATTCATGTTGGTATAATATCCATTATCGCCCCATTGTTGTCTGGCAATATAGGCTTTAATACATGTCTCAATTTTTTTGCGCGATGCATTTATTTGTTCATCGGTTACAGCTTTTTCTGTATCATGTGTGTGTACGTATTGAATAAATTTTCCAAACATTGCTTCAGTTACAACAAAATCGTTCGCAAAAGATTTTAAATCAGTATAACTTGCAAATGCTTTTGGATTTCCTGAGTAAGTTGAATAGCTGAATTGTTGAATTAAAGAGCGATTTAATAAATAGTTTAAGGTTTGATTAATTGGAGATGTATCAATTGGTACATGCACATCGGGTTGAATTCCCCATTCAATTTTTTGGCTGCCTTGCAGGCTGTCAGGTAATTCTCCACCATTCATAATAATACTCATGTATTGTTCATAATAGGCATCAACACCTTCAGTATATGGGCGTTGTATACTCTTACCTGAAGGTGTGTAATAACGTGCAATGGTAAGACGGATTGCAGAGCTGTCGTTAAGGTCGTAAACTTGCTGCACCAATCCTTTTCCAAAACTTCTGCGACCAACTATTGTTGCGCGTTTATTGTCTTGTAAAGCACCTGCTAAAATTTCGCTTGCCGAAGCAGAATATTCGTTAACTAAAACAACTACATTACCTGATTCGAACAATCCATTATTGCCTGCGCGATAATCATTTCTTCCAACAGCGCGACCTTCGGTGTAAACAATTAATGGTGTTCCACCTAAAAATTCATCAGCCATGGCGACAGCTCCGGTTAAATATCCACCCGGATTTCCGCGCAAATCTAAAACCAAATTTTTCATTCCGCTATTTACTAACGATTGCAATGCATCTGCAAATTCGATTGGTGTTTTATCCGAAAATTTATTTACTTTAATATAGCCGGTTTTTGCATCTATCATGTAATTTGCATCTATACTGGTAATTGGAATTACATCACGTACAATGCTAAATGGCAATAATGCTTTTTCACCTTGGCGTTTAATTTTAACATTAACCGTAGTGCCTTTTTTTCCTCTTAACTTTTTCATTACACCATCACTTGCAATTTTAATTCCGGCCACCAAGCTATCATCAATCTTTATGATTTTATCACCTGCTAAAATGCCAAGTTTATCTGATGGGCCACCACTTAAAGCAGCAACAACTAAAATGGTATCGTCAACAATATTAAATTCAATGCCAATACCATCGAAATTACCATCCAATTCTTCATTAAATCCCACCAAATCTTCTTTATGAATATAGCTGGAATGGGGGTCTAAATGTTTGAAAAGTTCGTCAATAGTTTCAGGGTCGTTGAGATAGGCTGAAAGAAAATCATCCATCAAAGAGTCTACATTTAACGAATCAACATACCGTTGACCTATAAAGTTGAGGATATCGTTAATGCGTTCGTTTGATTGCGTATTGGAGCCATAGGTTGGTCTTCCGCCCGAAAAAGGGGATATTTTTAAGCCGATTAACACGCCTACAGCCAAAACAGCGGCAAATCCGAGAGGTAATAAGTATCTATTGTTCACCTGAAAAATTTATATTTTGCACAAAATAACTACATCTAACCCATACCTTGTCAAAACAGGCCAACTCTTTTTGTTCATACCTGTTTTAGGGTATTATGAGACCAACAAGCTAAAACGCTTTTTCCTGCAAATTTAGTGTAGTAAGTTTGCATCTGTTTAGAATTGGTCTAAATAATAAAACGAAATTAAATATATGAATGAGTTTATAATCACATTTCGTGAAAGCCTTGAAGCTGCTTTAATTGTAGGAATAATTTATGCTGTTCTTGATAAAAACGGTTTGCATAGTCAAAAAAAGCAACTTTGGATAAGTGTAATTATTGCCATTTTAACCTCTGCAGTTTTAGGTGTGGTTTTATATGAAGGACTTAAGCAAGCACCTGAAGGAACAAGAGAATTGTTGGAAGGTGTTTTCATGTATATAACTGCAGCGTTATTATTTTATGTTATTTTTTGGATGAGTAAAACTTTATCCAGTAGAGATGTAATTACAAATCAAACCAAAAATGCTGCTGCAAAAAGTGGTAATTTGGGTATATTTATGTTAGTTTTTTTTGCCATTGTAAGAGAAGGATTTGAAACTGCTTTATTTTTAGTTGCCAGCACGAGTATAGATAATAGTTTTTCTTATGGCGGTTTTTTTGGAGGGATTTTAATTGCGGTATTAATTGGATATTTAATTGTAATACAAGGTAAGAAAATTCAATTGCGTCCATTCTTTAAATACACTTCATTACTATTGGTGTTTTTTGCCGCAGGAATGGTAGCTTACGGCACACACGAAGTACATGAATATATTGAAGAGCGCGAACACAAAGAAGCAGTAATAACAACTATAGAAACTGAAACAGCTGTTGAAGTTGCGCCGCATGAAGAGGAAGAAGAATCGGTTTACAATATTTTCAAACCTAAAACAGCCGACGAAAATCCATCAACAACTTGGTATAAGCTCGATGATGAGTCGGGCGAGTATGTTCATTTATTAAATGATGAGGGTTTAATCGGTTCGTTTATTAAAGGTTTATTTGGCTACAATAGCAATCCTATTTTGATTGAAGTAATTCTTTGGTTTGTTGCTTTGATATTCGGGTTGTTTGTTTGGCGTAAAGCATATAAATAATTACAAGTAGATGTAGACCTACATTACTGCAAAAAAAACCGCTGTATGATTTCTCACACAGCGGTTTTTTTAATTATTTAACTTCAGTTTACCTTGTCACCAACGTAAATGCAAAGTTTGGTCCTTTACCTAATTTATAGGCCATGGTTATCCAAAGTTTCGCTAGGTTTTCAAGCATTACGGCATTTTCTAATCCGCCGGTATCTATTACTTTAAATCCTAAGTCTTCGGCAAGTGCAGTTACTACTTTTTTAGATGCTTCATCATCTCCTCAAATAAAAGTTTCAATTGCCTTATCGTTATAAATCGGATTAATCATATTGGCAACGCCGGTAGTGTTAAATGCTTTTACAACATTTGCATTACCTGTCCATGCACTAATTGCTTCTGCTGCCGATTCAAATGGCTCAGTACTCACAGAAACAGGGTTTGTTGCATCAATAATTATTTTACCGTCCCAATCAACATCAATACTTTTAATTACCTCATCGGCAACGCCAAAGGGCAAGGCAACTAACACCACTTCTGCATAAGCCATTGATTCTTGAAAAGTGGTTACTTTAGCTCCGATGCTGATGGCATTCCATGCTTTTTGACTTTGTGGGTCACGCACGCCGAAGGTGATGTCATGGCCTTTAGCCTT
Source organism: Bacteroidota bacterium (assembly GCA_031372705.1). Taxonomy (GTDB): domain Bacteria; phylum Bacteroidota; class Bacteroidia; order Chitinophagales; family BACL12; genus UBA7236. The sequence continues at coordinate 12,517 of JANMLV010000153.1, forward strand.
CCATTTAGTTCCTGCTGCAAGTCCGATGTTGCCTGCTCCTAAAATTGTAATATGCATAAATTGAGATTGGGTATAATTGAATTTGCCGGTTGTAGTATAAAAATTATGCCAACAACGTAGCGGTCATTGTAATTTCTGTATTCAATAATTTAGAAATTGGGCAATTTATTTTTGCTTCTTCTGCTGCTTCAGTGAAAGATTCAACCGTTGCTCCCGGAACTTTTGCCGATACTTCAAGGTGGGCGTTGGTAATTGCACCGTTGTCTAAAGTAATAGTGCATGTAGTGTTAATAGCCTCAGGTGTAAGGTCTTTAGTGCCTAACACGAAGCTTAATTTCATGCTAAAGCAACCTGCATGAGCAGCTGCAACCAATTCTTCAGGGTTGGTTCCAATGCCATCCGCAAAGCGTGTTGACCATGAATATTGATTTTGATTTAATACGCCTGATTGCGTAGATAAATGGCCTGAGCCTTCTTTTCCTGTGCCGTTCCATACGGCATTTGCGTTACGTTTCATTATAAATTGTTTTGTTTGATTAGTTGAATATTTAAGGCAAAGTTAGTGGTTAGTGCGGGTAACTCCAATTATTTACCGCAAGCTGAGCGATTGGCATGAAGCAACAAATAGCACAGCAAAAGTGTTATTAATTGATTTAAAATACCATAACGACAGCAAAAATTTATTTGTTAACAATAAATTCAAAAACACTATTTTTATTTCCATCGAATATATTGCAAAAATATAATCCGTTTGGAATGGTGTTTAAATTGATATTCGTGATATCTGTATTGCTAATAACATCGCTATATATTTTGCCTCCAATATTATTGTAAATGGTAATTGTGTAATTCAAATTTGATTCCGGTAACTCAATACTGAAAATACCATTATTTACTGTTGGATATAAGCTGATTTTATTTTCATTTATAGTTATGTTTTCATAAATACTGCCGTCGGCAAATCGACCATCACCGCAACTCACCCATTTTGGACCATCGTTATACCAAATTTCCGAAAGTGTATCTGCTTTAAAAAAATCATGTAAAATATAGGCAAGTTTATCTTTGCCAAATCCATTTAAATTAAATCCACCACCATCAGCACGGAAATCTACCTCGCAATCCCAATACAAACTATCATATTCACGTGGTGTAATTCCATCGGTCCATAAATAAGGCCCCCACGAAACAAATGGTACTACTTTTCCGGGTGCAGTATACTTATACAATGGATCTCCACTAATTTGTTTTTCAACAGCCGCTTTAAATCCAAATCCGCAGCGATAGGAGCCGGGTTCATGAATAGAACTGTACATTTCATAAGTTGGATCGGCATAACCTGCATAGTATGGACTACCCACATACACATGTTTTAAATTTGGGTATTCAATCAGCATTGCGGCTAGCGCCAATTGCACTTTTTTTTCTATTGAATCACGATACGCTGGCATATCGAAAATTGTATCTGCGCGTGAGCCATTAAATAGCCATGCAATTTGTACTTGTTCGCGTGTATAGCCTTTAGCATTCAATCTATTTTCTTCAATATAGTCCCAGTATTCGGGATGGTCAACATTCATGCTTTCCATTCCTTCGCCTGAATTAGTTGCATTGAGCAATTTTAGGCAAGGATTAACATCAGGGTCAGCACCAAAAATTGTAATTAGATGATTAAATGGTTCACCGGTTGTGGAGCCGCCAAAGCCGGCAAATATTATTTTCCCGGTTTCATAATTTACATTTCCGAGTGTGTCTAGTGGTTTAATGCCTTTAACAATTTTCATTCCTTTTTTTAAATGCGCATTTGGGATTACATTTTTTCCATTAGGATATAATCCACCTTGATACAATCCTAAATAGTAACCTGTTTTAAGGTCAACCAGCGGAATATTTCCGGTTGAATCGTTTTCACATTGAATTTGTGCATTGGTTAATCCAACTGAAATGCACAACAATAAAAGGGTTATTCGAATTTGCATGTGTTGTATTTTAATCAAATATAAACATTTTGCAATAAAAAAAGCCGACACATGGTCGGCTTTTAACATAAAGTAATAATTATTTTATTTGGCTATTTTCAACTCGTTTATCAAGTTGCTTGCGCCGGCATATTTATCAATTATAAATAATACATAGCGAATATCAACTGAAATAGTGCGATTTACTGCCGGGTCAACAATATAATCACCCGGAGTTCCTTCGTAGTTACCATCGAATGCTAAACCGATAAGTTCGCCTTTGCCGTTCATAATCGGGCTTCCGCTGTTACCGCCTGTAATATCTAAATTAGAAATAAAGCAAACTGGAACCGTTCCGTTTTTGTCGGCATAGCGACCATAGTCTCTTGCTTTATATAATTCATATAATTTTTCCGGAACAATAAATTCAGGGTCGCTGTTATCACGTTTTTCCATAATACCATTGATATTAGTTTGCCAATGGAATTGAACGGCATCGCGCGCAACATAATCTTGCACTGTTCCGTAAGTTAAACGCAAAGTAGAATTTGCATCAGGATAGAAATTCTTTTTTGGTTCACTCTTCATAATTGCAGCAGTGTATTCACGTTGCAATTTACTGAGTTCTGCATTACCTGCTCTAAACACACCACCTGCTGTTTGTGCATCGTTATATAATGCGAGATAGTAGGTGTATAATGGATCTTTTTTTAATTTCTTTTCACTTGGTTTTGCTAAATAGGCATCTAATTTTTCTTTCGATGTAAATACCGACTTTGCAAATGCATTTTTAGTCCAGTTTTCGAATTTTTGATGTGGCGTATCGCCTTTGCTTTTCGCTAAAATATCTTTTATTGATTGCGGTTGTTTTTCGGCAGGTAAATTCGTGTGCATCATATCTAATAACGCAACCATTTTACCAACTTCTGTATCGTAATCTAATCCTTCCCACATTGCTTCTGCAGCTGTTTTCACACCTTCAATAACAGCAGTTCTTTCATCGCCGGTTACGGCTTCATCGCCAAAAAGAGATTCAATATTGTTTAATTCAAGTGCAAAATTTCCGGTTGGCAACAAAACAACTGAATAAATTTTATAATAAAATTCTTTGTTTACTGCGCTTAGATTTGCGTACGTATTTTTAAAATTTGTGAACATGGTTGCGTACTGCGCTTCTGCATCTTTGCCTTGCGATTTAGCCCATTGCATAAAGTTTTTTTCTTGATTTTCTTTTATGCCAACAGCATCCATGCGATCCATTCCATCTAATTGGGTAGAATATAATTTTAAACCATTCATGAGTTGTGCATAGTCGGCAGCTAACTGAATACGAACGGCTTCATCTTTATCCATTTCAATTTTCATGGCATCAGTAACTGTTTTAAAAACATCTACTTGGGCAGGATTACTTTCATTCATAACTTCTGCCATGCCATAACTGGTTAAATATCTTTCTGTAGAACCCGGAAAACCCATAATCATAGAAAAATCGCCTTCTTCATAACCTTCTAACGAAATTTTTAAGAAACGTTTTGGTGAGTAAGGTACATTTTCAGCACTGTATTCTGCAGGATTATTTGATTTATCGGCATAAATTCTAAAAATGCTAAAGTCACCTGTATGTCGAGGCCACATCCAGTTGTCGGTGTCGCCGCCAAAATTTCCTATTGAAGATGGTGGTGCTCCCGCTAAACGCACATCATTAAATACTTTATATAAATAAACGTAATATTGATTACCATAAAACATGGCTTTTACTTCGGCCGTGTATCCTTGTTCAGCAAAACGTTCAATCATATTGCTTTGTATTATCATAATTTTCGCGCGACGCTGCGCCATATCTAAGCCTTCTACTTGTGGTACTATAGAATCGGTAATGTCGATTGCATTTTGTAAAATACGAATAGATAAACCCGGAATTGGCAATTCTTCAGCATAGCTGCGTGCCCAAAATCCATCGTCTATATAATTATGTTCCGGCGTAGATTGCGAAGCAATAGCATCGAAACCGCAGTGGTGATTAGTAAACATTAGGCCATTAGGAGAAACCAATTCGCCGGTGCAAAATCCGCTTCCGCCTTCATAAAGTTGAACAACAGCATCTTTCAAGCTACCGGTTTCGGTATTGTAAATTTCGTCTGCCGAAATTTCAAGACCAAGTTGCTTCAGATAGTCAAAGTTGAGTTGGCGAACTAAGTTGGCTAACCACATACCCTCATCAGGGTAACTTGCCGCTTGCGCAGGCTTTACGGCAGTTGCTATAAAAAGCACAATTGCCATGGCATAAAAGCTAAATTTACGTTTCATCATAATATTAAATCAGATTTATTAATTCGACCGCAAAGGTAATGAAGAAATGCCTTTGAAACTGAAAGGGCACAAAAAAAGCAGCCTAAGCTGCTTTAAAATATGTTAATGTTTTTATTCTTCTTTTAGAAACTTCTTGGTAATGAGGGTATTTCCCTGATAATAGGCAGCCAAAAAGTAAACGCCCGGTTGTAAATCAACCAAACTCACCTTAATATCATGCTTTCCGGGTTCAGGTATTACCGTTTTAATTTCACGACCAACAATGTTAAGGATGCTGATTTTATCTACGTTATCATACGTAAAGCTAATCGTAGCATAGCTTTTAACCGGATTCGGGAAGATACTTACTGTTGCATCTTCATTCCCGATTTTAGCGGTATTACTGTCGGCTTCGCCAAATGAACTGCTCACTTCGGTAGCACATTCGTCACCGGACAAGGTCTCAACACCTGATGATGCATAAGACCAAGTTGTAATCGCAGAGACCAGTAGTAATGTGTAGAGTTTACGCATAGGCTTTTTTCGTGTTGGTAAAGATATAGTATTGTTTTCAGTTATTCAAAATTCAATAAATGTTAATATGTTGGTTTAACTTGTTTTAACAAGTTTTGTGCCATACACCTGATGTATCCGTTATACGTAAAAACATGCTAAATGTTTCATACTCAGATGGTAAAGTCATCATCTTCCTCTAATTCCGCTAGCGGATCTTCGTTAAACATACTGCTAAACAAATCGGTAAACTGCATGCCTGTATGTAAGAAATGCTTACTTAGTAGCGAATATTCGGCTAAGCCATGCAAAACAAACTCCATTAAAAAGTATTGCTCGTCGGCCGAAACTTTGGGGTGTAAGCCTTGCACCAATTTCTTTAAACCGGGTATTTTTTCAAGGGTTTTGCGATAATCGGCATTGTTGCTTTCGTTGAGCATGTCAACGGTATTGCCTTCGTTAAACCAATCAATAATATCTTGATAAATGGGCTTCTTCTTAGACTCCGGTGCGTTTTCACCTTTTTTGCTTAGGGGTTTTTTCGCCTTTTCTGGGGCAGGGAAATAATTAGTGAATTGAGCTCGAACAGCTTTGCCAATGAGGTTTATTGCCACTATGTAAGGTCCTTCTTGCTCTCCTTCATACACCAACTCAATTTTTCCCGTAATGGAAGGCACTACACTCCAAAAATCGCTAACGCGAATGAAGGTTTTATCGTCTTTGCTTTTCAGCGCTCTGCGTTCGGCGCCGGAAACCAAGTTTTCTAATGCTGTGATGGTCATACGAGCACTTACGCCACTTTTCTGATCTACATATTCACTTTTGCGCGCTTCGAATGCAATTTGCTCAATCATGTCTTTTGCCAATTCATTTAATTGAACACGTTGTTGTTGGTCGTGGTTAATTTTGGCTTCCTGACCGGTAATTATTTTAGACGTAGCAATATCTTTTGGATAATGTGTTAGAATTTGACTTTCAATTCGATCTTTCAAAGGCGTTACAATAGAACCGCGATTGGTATAATCTTCCGGATTTGCTGTAAATACAAATTGAATATCCAGTGGCAATCGAATTTTAAATCCACGTATTTGAATATCGCCTTCTTGCAAAATATTAAATAATGCAACTTGAATTCTCGCTTGTAAATCGGGTAATTCATTAATAACGAAAATGCATCGATGCGAGCGCGGAATTAAACCGAAATGAATTACGCGTTCATCGTTATAATTTAATTTTAAATTGGCAGCTTTAATCGGGTCAACATCTCCAATTAAATCGGCAATGCTTACATCGGGTGTTGCCAATTTTTCGGTGTAGCGCTTGTCGCGATGTAACCAACTTATTGGTGTGGCATCTCCTTTTTCCTCCAGTAAATTTTTTGCATAAAACGATAATGGGTTAAACGGATCATCGTTTAAATCGCTTCCTTCAACAACAGGAATATATTCATCGAGCAGTGAAGTGAGTAATCTGGCGATGCGCGTTTTTGCTTGACCGCGCAATCCTAATAAAATAATATTATGTCGCGATAAAATGGCTCTTTCCAAATCGGGAATTACAGTATTTTCAAAACCGTGGATACCTTCAAAAAACTTTTCGCCGGAGCGTAACTTTGTTATTAAATTTTTTCTGAGTTCTTCTTTAACTGTTAAGCTGGTATAACCTGCTTTTTTTAATGCCCCAAATGTGGTAATTGTATTAATTTGCATAAATATTAAAATGGTAAATAATAATGAAAAGTTATTTTTTTAACGAACGTTTCTACGTCTGTTTCGTTCGTAATCTTCAAAAATATAATCGCCTAAGCCTTTAAGTGATGTATAAAATGCTTTGCCTTGATTGGTTTGCGTAAATTCTTCCACAAACGCTTGCAGGTAGCTATCTTTGGCAATCATGAAAGTGGTAATTTTTATGCCGAGTTTGCGACAATGTGCTGCTAAGTTTAATGTTTTATTTACAATAATTCGGTCTAAGCCAAAACTATTTTTATAATATTTTCCGTTGCGCACAATACAAGTTGGCTTGCCGTCGGTAATCATAAAAATTTGTTTGTTGGGATTTTTTCTGCGGCGCAATAAATCCATGGCTAATTCTAAACCGGCAACGGTATTTGTATGATATGGACCAACTTGCAAATAAGGAATATCTTTTATTTCAATTTGCCAAGCATCGTTACCAAAAACAATTACATCTAAAGTGTCTTTCGGATATTTTGTTTTAATGAGTTCGCTTAAGGCCATTGCCACTTTTTTTGCGGGTGTAATGCGGTCTTCTCCGTATAAAATCATGGAGTGCGAAATATCAATCATCAACACGGTGGATGTTTGTGCCTTAAATTCTTTTTCTACAACAACTAAATCATCTTCATCCATTCTGAAATCTTGGATGCCATGATTAATAAATGCGTTTTTCAGCGATTCATTATAATCAATTTGTTCATGTGCATCGCCATAACTGAAATTACGACTGTCGGTTGAATTTTCATCTCCATTTCCTGTATGTGATGTTTTATGTTTGCCTTGTGATGACTTTTTTAATTTCCCGAAAATTTGGTCTAATGAACTTTTGCGAATCGACTGCTCCATTTTAGCAGTAATTTGCATCACCCCGCTTTCGGGGTCATCTTCTTTTAAGAAACCACGGTCTTTGAGCTCTTGTATAAAATCGCCCATGCCATATTCCGGTGTGGTAATATTGTATTGCTTATCTAATTTATTCAGCCAATCGAGTGCTTCAGTTACGTCGCCGCTCGTGTATACCAATAGTTCTTGTAACAACTCGAACATGGTATCGAATAGCGACTGTGGTTTTTCTTCAAATTTCGAAAATCTATTGCCTAGCATATCGATTAATAACCTTTATGATGTATTTCCAGTTCACCTAATTTGCCGCCAAATAAAATATCTCTAACACCATCGCCTTTTAAGAATTCGTGCGGGAAGCCTAAATCAATTTTACTTACTTCATTTAATCGATTTATATGTTCGAGTGTAAGCACAATTGCAGTTGCACCTAAACTATCACTCAATTGATTAATATTCCTGGCACCTACAATAGGAATTATTTGTTGATGCTGCTGCATAACCCATCTGATAGCTATTTGTGCTGCAGAGAAGCCTGTTTCATTAGCAATATTTACCACTTCTTGAGCAATAATACGGTTGCGTTCGCTAAGTCGTACACTATTGGGTTGAAGTCGCTTAGCCTCACTATTTTCATTTAAATATTTACCCGTTAAAGCGCCACCTGCAATAGGAGCCCAGGCTATAACACCCATGTCCATTGCATTTGCCATTGGAATCATGTCGCGTTCTACTGAGCGTTGTAATAATGAGTATTCCAATTGTAAACCGATAAATGCATTCCATCCTCTAAGTTCGGCAATGGTATTGGCCCTTGAAACTATCCATGCGGGTGTATCGGAAATGGCAATGTAAAAAACTTTGCCTTGGTGAATGAGATCGTTTAATCCTCGCAACACTTCTTCACTGTAAGTAGTAAAATCCCAAGCATGCAGGTAAAGCACATCTATATAATCAGTTTTGAGGCGTTTTAAACTACCTTCCACTGATTGCATCATGTTTTTGCGGTGGTTTCCTGCCAGGTTTAGACCGCGTTCATGTGTTACTAACGCATATTTTGTAGCCAGCACGATATCTTCACGTCGACCGCTTTCAATCATAAAATCGCCGATGAAGCGCTCGCTTGTTCCTTCAGTGTAGCGATTTGCAGTATCAATAAAATTTCCTCCTGCTTCTAAAAAGCCGAAAAATTGTTTGCGACTTTCCTCGAAATTGGCACCCCAGCCCCATTCTTCACCAAAAGTCATGGTGCCTAAACATATTTCCGATACGCGCAATCCGCTTTTGCCGAGTAGTTTGTAGTTCATGATGAGTATAAAGTTAAAACGTTAAAGTTAATGACTTAGCAATGATGTAAATCCCAATTGCTATATTTACTAACACAATAATCCAATTAAAAACTAAAATGAACTGAATAGGTTCATTATTTTAGTGCAAAATTCAAATTTAATATAATGGTAAAACAATTTTTGACAGCCTGTTTAGTTGTGTTTACGTTGAGCTTGCATGCACAACAAACAGATAAAGTAGTTTTCAATAAAATATTTGATGAAACAATGTTGCACGGCGAAGCTTATGATCACCTTCGTTATTTGTGTAAAAGTATAGGCAACAGATTGGCCGGTTCGCCACAGGCAGATTTAGCAGTTCGATGGAGTTATCAGTTAATGCAGCAATATGATTTTGATTCTGTATGGCTGCAAGAGGTAACAGTTCCACATTGGGTGCGCGGCGCAAAAGAGTATGGCGAAATTATTAATTACGGTCAGGTAAATATGTTGGCATTAGGTGGCAGTATTGCAACACCGATTGAAGGCATAACCGAAGAAGTAATTGAGGTAAAAGATTTTGACGAATTAAAAGCACTAGGTGCAGAAAAAATTGCAGGGAAAATAGTTTTTTATAATCATGTATTTCCACAAAATGTTGTTAATTCATTTGATGGTTACGGTGAGGCTGGTCCTTATCGCTGGCGCGGTGCAAGTGAAGCAAGTAAATTGGGTGCAAAAGCGGTAATTATTAGAAGTGTTGGGTCTGCTCATGACGATTTTGCGCATACGGGAAGTACAGGTTTTGCAGATGGCGTTAAAAAAGTGCCTTGCGCAGCTTTGAGTGCCGTGGATGCAGATTTTTTACATGATGCGTTGCAAAAAAGTCCATCGCTGCAATTTAAAATGATAATGAATTGCAAAATGTTAGATTCGGTGCAATCGTATAACGTAATTGCAGAAATAAGAGGAACCCAATTACCAAATGAAATTATAGTTGTTGGCGGACATTTAGATAGTTGGGATGTAGGTGAAGGTGCGCATGATGATGGTTCAGGATGCTTGCAAAGTTTAGAAGTAATTAGAACGATTAAAGCATTAAATCTTCAACCTAAAAGAACTATTCGTTGCATATTTTATATGAATGAAGAAAATGGAAATATGGGTGGAAAAACTTATGGTGCATACGCAAAGGGAACAAACAAAGAAAAGCATATTGCCGCATTGGAAAGTGATGCAGGCGGATTTTCACCAAGAGGATTTAATATAGATACTACATTTCTTGCGCATCCAAAATTGAATGAGCTTGAAAATTTAATGTTGCCTTATGGTATTTACAAATTTGAAGTTGGACATGGTGGAACAGATATTGGACCGTTAGAAAATGCGGGCACAAAATTGTTCGGACTTTCGCCAGATTCGCAGCGATACATGGATTTACATCATACAGAAAACGATGTGTTTGAACAAGTAAATAAACGCGAATTGCACATGGGTGCAGCAGTAATGACCATGATGTGTTGGTGGTTGAGTGAATATGGTGTGAAGTAATATTAAACCGGTTTCCATCTCAAATAAAAAAGCAAAGTGCATGAAAAAAAATAAAATAATTTTACTACTGTTGCTTTCTTGTATTACTTGGGTGCAATTAAATGCACAAACTATTTCCGGCATAATAAAAGATACCTATTCAAATGAAGGGTTGCCGGGTGTAACTATTATTGCATCACCAACATTGGGAACGGTTTCCGACGAATCGGGGAAATACACATTGGCATTACCTGCCGGTGAATACGAATTGAAATTTACTTATATCGGATATGAACAAAAATTTATCGATGTTAAATTATTGGCGGGTGAACAACTCACAGTTGATGTAACACTTAACTCTTCAATGGCAGCGTTGGATGTTGTAGTTGTGAGTGGAAGTTTATATGCAAAAAAATTGAGTGAAGAAACACAAAGTATAGAAGTAATTAAAGCCGATTTAATTGCAAATACCAATGCCACAAATTTATCGGATGCCATTACCAAGGCACCGGGTGTTTATATGATGGATGAGCAAGCAAATATTCGCGGTGGCACCGGATTTACTTATGGCGCAGGCAGCAGGGTAATGTTGGTGGTAGATGATCAAATTATGCTGGCAGCAGATAGGGGAGACGCAAAATGGAATTTTGTGCCGATGGAAAATGTGGAGCAAATAGAAATTATAAAAGGTGCTTCATCGGTATTATATGGCAGTAGTGCATTAAATGGCGTTATTGCTGTGCGCACTGCGTGGCCTAAAGCAAAACCCGAGAGTAATATTACAGTATATCATGGATTTTTTGATAAACCCGCATTAGCGGAAGCGGCATGGTGGGATAATGCACCAACAAATACAGGAATAAATTTCAGTCACCGACAAAAATTCGAAAAAATGGATTTGGTGTTGGGTGGACATATATCGCAAAATAATTCGCATTTATTGGGGCAATATTCTGATAGAGCGCGATTAAATTGGAAGACAAGATTTCATCCTGAAAACAACGACAGAATAACTTGGGGCGTGAACGGAAATATAATGAGCGACCGTGAAGGAATTTTCTTTTTATGGGAAGATTATGATACAACAGGTTTTAAACCATTTCAAGGATATCTGGATACCAGTTCTTCTACTTTGTTGAACTGGCAATTTAAATGGCTCTCAATTGACCCGTGGTTAAATTATTATGATAAATTTAAAAATGAGCATCATTTTAAAATGCGCTATTATACCAATGATGTAAATTATACCGATTCAACAGGAGGTAAGGCGTATTTGTTAAATTTCGATTATCAATTTCATCGCGCGTTAGCGAATGATATCGTTATAACAGCAGGTACCCAAGGTTATTATTTTGATGTTGACGATTATGAATTAGGAATGCATTCCGGTATATCAGGCGGTGTTTATTTTCAGGCAGATAAAAAATTATTTAATCGATTAATGTTGAATGTTGGTGTAAGAGAAGAATTTTATCAGATTGATACATCAAGTGGTTCTGCAGTGCCAATATTTAAAGGCGGATTAAATTATAAAGCAGGTGCATTAACCAATTTAAGATTGTCGTTCGGGCAAGGATATCGTTTTCCGAGTTTGGTGGAGAAATTTGCTACATCGAATCTTGGAACATTATTTATTTTTCCTAATCCGGATATACTTCCCGAATACGGTTGGAATGCAGAATTTGGAATTAAAAGAGGAATTACGGCTGACAGATTAAATGGATATGTAGACATCGCATTTTATTTAACAGAATATTTTGAGATGACTGAGTTCACATTTAATTTTTATGCAGGTGAAGGAGCCGGATTTAAATCATTAAATACCAGCAGAGCAAGAATTGGAGGAATGGAATTTACACTCGGTGGGAATGCAGATATTGGCAAAGGAAAATTGAGTTGGTCGGGGGGATATAATTATATTTATCCGGCAGATTTGTCGGGTGACTCCAGCAATCTCGATTTTTCGACGTTTATGGATAATTTTATAACAGGCTTCACGGCTAAATCTACCGACTCGATATTTTTGAGCTCGGTGTTAAAGTATAGATTCAGACATATGTTTAGAATGGATATTGAATATCAAATTAATAAATGGTATTTCGGTGGTGATATTAATTATTTTAGTTTGATGGAAAATCTCGACGCCATTTATATTTCATTTATTCCCGGAATTGTTGAATATCGTGAAGGGCATTTGAATGGCGACTGGATTGCCGATTGCAGAGTAGGATACAACATAAAACCAACCATGCGATTGCAATTTTTAGTTAAGAATATGTTCAATAATATGTATGCATTACGTCCTGCAAAATACGATGCTCCGAGAAGTTTTACGATGCAATATAAAATTGATTTTTAAAGGAGGAATATCAAGATATTGTTTCTCGTAATGATTGAATTGGAAATTTGCGTTGAATAAAAAGTGATTTTAAATTCAACTAATTCCTTCGTGTATCTTCGGGACCCTTCGCGACTTCGTGGCTAATGAGTTTATTTCGCATTCAATATAATTAAGTTGCAAAAAATATAATAAATTAAATTTGGAAATAAGCCACTAAGGCTCGAAGGGCTCTAAGTTGCACAAAATCTATATGACGTACCAAAAACAAATCCTACTGATTTTGTGCCCTCTGCGTGGGTTCTTTAGTGCTCTTTGTGTGAACCAAGCACATCCTATAAAAAAAATCATCAATAAATCTTCCTCATCTCATTCCCCCTTCTCACCAAAATTTTGTTCAATTTTGTTCTCCCGATAGCTATCGGGATTGCTCAATCTTTTTAAATCTTTTCTATCCTCCCCTCACTTTCGTTTGAACAATCCAATGAGCAATAAGAAAACCACTGAACCCACAACAGCAGCAGCAAGGCTGTAAAGCAGGTTTTCTTTCATGATGCCGAGTTTTTCGAATATCCAGCCGCCGAGAACGCCGCCAACAATACCAACTATAATGTTGCCCAGCAATCCAAAACTCTCGCCTTTGGTTAATTTACCGCCTACCCATCCGGCTAAAGCACCTATTACAATAAAATATAAGAGATTCATGTTTTGTGGTTTATGATGTAAAATTAGTGGTATTAAGGAAATTTCTGGTAAGCATTATTTTACTGTTTCACTTTCGGTAAATTGCAATTTCAATAAGTTGTTAAATACACCGTTTTCAATTTTAGCTAATGCATCAAAATTACCTGACTCTACAATTTCGCCGTTATTTAAAACAAATATGGTGTCAACATTTCTAATGGTAGACAATCGATGCGCAATAATAATCGTTGTTCTATTTTCCATTAATATTTCCAATGCATCTTGAACCAGTTTTTCACTTTCCGAATCCAATGAACTGGTTGCTTCATCAAGAATTAAAATAGCAGGGTCTTTTAAAATAGCCCTTGCAATTGCAATCCGTTGTCGCTGTCCGCCCGATAATTTAACGCCACGTTCGCCAACAATCGTATTTAATTGTTCCGGAAATTGGTGAATAAATTGCCATGCGTTCGCTTTTTTTGCTGCGTTAATAATTTCATCATCACTTGCATCAGGTTTACCGTAAGCGATATTTTCTTTTATGGTGCCGCCAAACAATAATACTTCTTGCGGCACAACTGCCATGTTGTATCGAAGTTGACGTTTTTCAAAAGCCGAGCCGGGTTTATCATCAAAATAAATTGTCCCGCTGTCGGGTTGATACATTTGCATAATTAATTGTGCAATGGTTGATTTTCCTGAACCGCTATATCCGGCGAGTGCGATTTTATCTCCCCGTTTTATAGTTATTGAAATACCGTTTAATACCGTAATATCTTTTCTGGTAGGATACGAAAATTGAATGTTATCTAATTTTATATTGCCACTCAGTTTAATTTTATTATCGGGTTGTGTTTCTAAATCAAATTCTCCGGGCTCATGCAGAATATCAAAAATGCGCTCTGATGCACCAATTGTTTTTTGTAAGCGACCATATAAATCGCCTAAACCACCAACGGCGCCACCAATAAATCCGGTATATAAAACGAAGCTGAATAATTCACCTTCTAGAATTGCACCTTGCTGCAATAGTGTTGTGCCGTACCAAATAACCAAAACAAAACCGCCAAACAATCCCAGAATTAAAAATGTAGTAAATCCGCCTCTGTTGATAGCCCCTTTTACGCCTGTGGTAACCACTTCCTGCATAAAGCTGCGATATCTTTTTGATTCGTAGTTTTCGTTGGTAAATGATTTTACGGTATTAATATTTTGTAATGTTTCTTCTACTACCACATTTGAATTGGCTAATGCATCTTGACGCGCTTTTGATATTTTTCGAATAAATTTTCCGTATAAAACTGCCATGATAACTAAAACCGGAAAAGTAGAAATCATGAGCAGTGTGAGTTCTGCAGAAATAAAAAATATAAATGAAATACCGAAAATGATGGTAACTATTTGTCGCACAAATTCCGGCAAAGTTGAGCTGAGCATGTCTTGTAACTGGTCAACATCATTAGCTGAGCGACTCGTTAATTCGCCCACCCTTCGTTGCTCATAAAACGGTAAGCCCAGTGTTAGCATTTTGTCGAAGAAAGATGTTCGTACGTCTGCCATTGCTCGTTCTGATGCTGTGGCAAATAAATACACTCTAAAAAACGACATGATTGACTGTATTAACAAGATACCAATTAACACGAGTGCCATTGTATTGGAATTATTCATCCACAAGGCTGTATTTGCATTTTTTGCCGAGTCGATAAGCTTACCCATAAAATAGGGGAAGGTCATGGTGGTTAGACTGGAGAGTAGTAAAAACGCCGACCCGATAATGAATGGCGTTTTATAAGGTTTTAAAAATCGTAAAATTTTTACGGCAATTTTCAGGCTTTCCTTTGAGATACGTTTTTTATCTTCCGGGTCAACGGGTGTATAATTTTTTCTTCTTTCAGCCATAACGGGACACAAAATTATCCTATAAACAAGTACAGACGAGCTAAAGTTGTAATAATTTTATCAGGTTATGATTAAACAGATAAAAATAGCACTGCCGGTATATGCTCGCGGTTTTCACTTTATCGAAGAAAAAATATTATCGGCTTGCGGTAATTTACCGGTAACGGGCATCATGCATGTTTTTATTCAGCATACTTCTGCCGGTATTTGTATTAATGAAAATGCTGACCCTACGGTTTTAATGGATTTTGAAACCGTATTTAACAAGATGGTACCGGAAGGTATGCCCTATTATAAACACGATATGGAAGGCGATGATGATATGCCGGCGCATATTAAATCGGTGATGGCGGGTTCATCGGTTACGATACCGATAACAGCCGGCAAATTAAATTTGGGAACATGGCAGGGTATTTACTTATGTGAGTTCCGAAATAGGGGAGGTAATCGAAATTTGCTGGTAACTATCTACAGTTAAGTGCTAAACAAAAAAAATCCCCTGCCATAAAGCAGAGGATTAAGAAGTTGATTATTCAGGAATTATTTTACCTGATTAACAATTGCATCAAAAGCTGCAGGATTGTTTGCTGCTAAATCGGCAAGCACCTTGCGATTGATATCAATATTATTTTCTTTTAACTTATGCATAAAAGTGCTGTAGTTCATACCATGTGGGCGAACGGCTGCATTAATACGTACGATCCAGATACCGCGATAATTCGCTTTCTTATCTTTTCTTCCTACGTATGCATATCCTAACGCTTTATCAACGGCATTTTTTGCAACGGTTAATACATTCTTACGACGGCCCCAATAGCCTTTCGCAAGTTTCAACATTTTTTTTCTGCGTGCCCTCGAGGCAACTTTAGGTACTGACCTTGGCATAATTTAATAATTTATCAGATTGCTAATAATCTTTTGATGTTATCGGAATCCGCAGGGTGAACAAGACCGGCTTGACCCAAACGATTTTTACGTGATTTACTCTTTTTAGTGAGAATATGACGCATAAATGCTTTTCCGCGTTTTACTTTACCGCTACCGGTTACCTTGAAGCGCTTCTTTGCACTACTGTTGGTCTTCATCTTCGGCATAAATATTTTGTTTTATTGTTTTCCCCAAAACTTTGGGAGTGCAAAGATAGGAGAACTATTGTAAAGTTCAAAGTTCCGAACCATATTTTGGTCCGGAACGAGATATTTTATTGTTAAACAGGCTTTTTAACACTCGATGTCTTCGGCATAAGTGTAATAAACATGCGTTTTCCTTCCATTTTAGGCAGTTGATCGGGAACCCCAACTTCTTCTAAACGCTGGGCAAATTTGAGTAATAAAACTTCACCCTGACCCTTAAAAGCGATTGCACGGCCTTTAAACATAACGTAAGCGCGCACCTTATTGCCTTCTTTCAGGAAGTTTTCGGCGTGTTTCGACTTAAACTCGAAATCGTGCTCGTCGGTATGCGGCGTGAAGCGGATTTCTTTCATCTCCTGCTTCTTGGTTTTGGCCTTTAGTTCTTTTTCTTTCTTCTTTTTTTCGTAAACGAATTTCTGAAAATCAACAATTCTGCATACAGGTGGATCGGCATTAGGGGATATTTCCACTAATTCCATCTCTAAATCTTCTGCCATTTTAATGGCTTCCTGAATGGTAAAAATGCCGGATTCAATGTTTTCACCTACCACCCTTACTTGGGGATGGCGGATATCTCTTCCAATTTTGTAATGACTTCTTTCGTCGTTCCTTCTAAAATAAGGATTGTAAGGTCTTCTTTGATTTTGCAAACGGTATAAATTTTATTGAAAAATGGTTTTTACTTCTTCTGTTATCATTTGAGCCAGGTTTTCGGCTGTCATGCCGCCCTTATCTCCCTCTCCATGCTTGCGCAACGATAAGGTTTTCGAATTCATTTCCTGCTCACCTATAATAAGCATGTATGGAATTTTTTTAACCTCAGCATCTCGAATCTTGCGACCGATTTTTTCGCTTCGCGTATCGAAAGTAGTGCGAATTTCGTGATTTTTTAAAACTTTTATCACTTCTTCGCAATAATCATTGTATTTATCGCTGATTGGCAACACCGCAACTTGTATCGGCGCCAGCCAAACAGGGAAATTTCCGGCATAGTGTTCCAACAAAAATCCAATGAAGCGTTCATGGGTTCCCAATGGCGCACGATGTATAACCAACGGCATTTTCGGCTGATTATCACGGTCGGTATATGTCAATCCGAATCGCAATGGTTGTCCGAAATCTACTTGATTAGTAGCCAACGTAAACTCTCGGCCTATTGCCGAATAAATTTGTATATCTATTTTCGGTCCGTAAAACGCTGCCTCATCCGGAACTTCTATGTAAGGAATTTTTGCATTATCCATTACATTGCGCACCATATCTTCTGTTTTTTTCCACAATTCAGGGTTGTCGAGGTATTTCTGTCCAAGCTTTTTAGGGTCATGGGTAGAAAAACGCATCACATACTTATCAATCCCAAAAATGCGGAAATAATTCAGATACAAATCGTTTACTGCTTTAAATTCAGTTTCAAACTGTTCTTCTGTGCAATATATATGTGCATCGTTCATGTTTAAACCGCGCACACGCATTAGTCCAAATAACGAGCCACTTTCTTCATATCGGTAACACATGCCATATTCTGCAAAACGCAACGGCAAATCGCGGTAACTGCGCGGCAATGCTCCGTATATTTTGTGGTGATGCGGGCAATTCATCGCTTTGAGATAGTATTTAACGCCTTCCATTTCCATGGGAGGATACATGCTATCGGCATAATAAGGAAGGTGACCACTTGTTAAGTAGAGGTCTTCCTTAGCAATATGCGGTGTTTTTACACGCAAATAACCTGCTTGTTCCTCTTTTCTTTTAGCTAGTTTTTCTAACTGCTCAATTATAGCAGCACCATTCGGCATCAACAAAATC
>JANMLV010000186.1:0-7816 GCA_031372705.1 Bacteroidota bacterium
GTATAATTATTTGTTACATTATCAAAAAATGAAATCTTACACCCTACAAAAATATAATCCCCATTTAAAAAACTAGCACTACAATCCATTCTATAATAATTATTTATTGGTACAACCACAGGGGGTATTGGTAGCTGGCTCCATGTTGGATTAAGACTTCCGGCATTGGTCGTTAAAAGCAAGTCACCCTCCATTCCAAAATATGGGCTAATTATAGCAATGTTAGGATTGGTGGGATGGAAATCTATTTCATTAATGGCATGGTCGGTAATTGTGGTGTTGCCATGCACATTTAAATCAGCTTTAACACTAATATTCCAGGTGTCAATGCCATTGGTATTTCTGGCGAATAATTGCGACCCGTTAGCTATAAATAATTCATAAGAACCAGGTTTAAATCGGAGTCTTCGCTTTCCTAAATCGTTTACATTGCCAAATAATCTAAATGGTGCAATTCCGCCGGGAAATGTTGTTTCACGTGTCCATGTTAGTCCATCATCATCTGAATAAATCAATCCAAGTCCATGTAAATTCATACTGGAACCATTAAATAAAGTACTGCAATAAATGCTTCTGTTAGCACCAACTTTTTTAACATCAATAGAATAAATACCCGTAGCCGGCAATTGATATCCTGTTAAATTATTCCAGGTTGTTCCGCCATCTAATGTTCGCCATAAACCACTTCCGCGCGTTCCGGCCAAGATATAATTATTATCTTCACTATCTACCCAAATTGCAGTGACCCTTCCAATATTGTTGTAGACTAAATCACTTTTGGGACCTAATAACTGCCAATTAGATTCTAATGCAGATGGATTGCATACTACAGTTTGGCTTATAATGGTCTTAATACTTAGTAATAAGCACAAAAAAATAAGTTGGGTAAAAGGTCTCATAGTTGAAGTTTTAGAAAAGTGAACAAAATTTATTCATAGGATAATTTGAAATATTTGAGATTTTTAGATGCTTAATGCTAAGTAAATATATTATAAATTTTGAATATAATATTACTTATGGGTAAATATTTGGAGATATACTATAAAAAAAGGCAGCCCTTCCGGACTGCCTTTAAAACAATAAGTTTAAAAATGCATTACTTTGTTGGCATAGCCATACTTGTCATTGCATCGCAAGTTGCTTTACAAGCACTTTGAATACCTGTTAGCGCCTCGTTCATTCCAACTAATTTATCGTTGTAAGTTCCGAGTTTAGCTGTCCAAGTGTTAGCAATTTCTGCACTGAAAGTGGCATCATCCATTTTTTCTTCAGATGCTTTTTTCTTCCAATCGGCATAAGCTTGTGAATCTGCTGTCCATTCAGCCATTGTAGCTGTGTAATCGCCTTTCATTTTTTCCATTTGCATGGTAATAACGTTACACATAGCCATCATAGAGTCCATTCCGGCTTTTTCGGCAGGCTTCATTTTGCTCATGTCCATAGCCATGTGTGGAGCCATCATGGCATTCATCTCACCGAATGTAGATGTCATTGTAGTGCCAAATGCAGTCATGCTTCCTTCTGCAGCCTTCCAGCTGGTTTCGAAAGTTGTCATAGCTGCTTTAGTTTCTTCACTTAAGCCACCTTTTTTTCCGCAAGAGGTAACAAACAAAGCGGTTGATATTGCCAATACGGCAATGATTACTTTTTTCATTTTTATTTGGTTTAGGTTATTTAGCATGCAAAGTTACACTTATCGTTGAGATTAAGTGGTGAATTCCATCAAAGTTAACATAAGTATCCGTGTTTAGTTCAAGCTTTGCAGGGTTTCTTCCAACATCTTGATTTTTTCTTCCGCATCCGCTTTCTTTTTGCGTTCCATTTCTACCACTTGCGCCGGAGCACTGCCTACAAATTTTTCGTTGCTTAATTTCTTTTCTACACTCACTAAAAAACCGCGTTGATAATTTATTTGTTCGCTTAATTTTTTCTTCTCCTCTTCAACATCAATTTGAACATTAATGGTTACGTAACATTTTTGCGTACCACGCAGAAATGTTACAGCATTGCCAATTTCTGCAGTGGTTGCTTCAAACCGGTTCAGGTTAGCCATTTTTATTATAATTGCGTTGAAAGCTGCATAAGCATCAATACTATCATCCATGAATAATGGCACAGCTTCTTTCGGACTCATATTATTTTTTGCACGAATGTCGCGCACTTTTGAAATAATATCTTTAACGGCATCACCAGTTTCAATGAGGCTTACATTAACATTTCCTGCTTTTGGCAATTGTGCTAAAATAATATCATCACCTTCTTTTCTATCATCAACTAAATGATACAATTCTTCTGTAATAAATGGCATGTACGGATGCAATAGCACTAAACAAGTTTCAAAAAATCCGATTGTTTTGTTGTAGGTATTTTGATCAATTGGTTTTCCAAATTCAGGTTTAATAAATTCGAGATACCATGAGCAGAAATCGTCCCAAATAAAATTATACAGGGTCATTAATGCATCACTGATTCTGAAATTAGTAAAATGCTCATCTATTAATAAGATGGTTTGATTTAATTTAGATTCGAACCATGCTATGGCTGCAGTATTATCAGGATTATTATCTCCTTCAATTTCCCAACCTTTTATTAATCGCAAAACATTCCATAATTTATTATTGAAATTTCTGCCTTGTTCTATTAATTTATCATCGTAAATAATATCATTCCCTGCAGGTGAACACAATAAAATACCCATGCGAATGGCATCGGCTCCGTATTGAGCAATTAAATCTAAAGGGTCGGGTGAATTACCCAAACTCTTGCTCATTTTTCTGCGTTGCTTATCGCGAACAATACCTGTTAAATAAACATCGCTGAATGGTTTTTCGTTTTTATATTCGTATCCGGCAATAATCATCCTTGCTACCCAGAAAAATAATATTTCGGGAGCTGTAACTAATACTTGTGTCGGATAATAATAATTAATATCTTTTCCATCCGGATGTTTTAATCCGTCGAAAACCGTTATAGGCCAAAGCCAACTACTCGCCCAAGTGTCGAGTACATCTTCATCTTGGCGAATAGTTGTATACGTAATATTTTTATCGGCAAATGCTTTAATGGCTGCTGCTTCTGTTTTTGCAACTACAAATTCACCTGTTTCAGTGTACCAAGCCGGAATGCGTTGTCCCCACCATAGTTGTCGGCTAATGCACCAATCCTTCACATTTTCCATCCAATGTTTATAGGTATTGATGAATTTATCGGGATGTAATTTTATATTACCATTAACAACATTATCGTAAGCAGGTTGCGAAATTTCTTTCATGCGAATGAACCATTGCATACTTAATTTCGGTTCAATCATGGCATTGGTGCGCTCAGAAAATCCAACGCTGTTTTTTAAATCTTCAATTTTAATCAGGTTGCCGCTTTCCTCCATTAACTCCACCATTTTTTTTCTGGCAACCATACGGTCGAGTCCGATTAATATTTGTGCTTTATCGTTAAGCGTACCGTTATCGTTAAAAATATCAATTACTTCGAGGTTATGACGCAAACCGATTTCATAATCGTTTACATCATGTGCAGGTGTAATTTTTAAAGCACCTGTTCCAAATTCACGATCAACATAAGCATCCGCAATAATTGGAATTTCGCGATTGATGATTGGCACTAAAACTGTTTTACCGATATAACTTTTATATCGTTCATCCTCAGGATGTACACAAATTGCGGTATCACCTAAAATTGTTTCAGGACGTGTTGTGGCAATGCGGATATAATCGTTATCGCCTTTTACCTGATATTTAACGTAATGTAATTTCGAAGTAACATCTTTGTATATAACCTCTTCGTTGCTAACAGCTGTTTGAGCTTCCGGGTCCCAATTTACCATGCGTAAACCGCGATAAATAAATCCTTTATTATATAAATCGATGAACACATTGATTACATCATCGTAATAATTTTCATCCATGGTAAAGCTCGTTCTATCCCAATCGCAACTGCAACCTAATTCTTTTAATTGCTGGAGGATGATACCACCGTATTTTTCTTTCCATTCCCACGCATGTTCCAAAAACTTATCGCGCGATAAACTCGATTTTTTTATCCCTTGGTCGCGCAACATTCGAACTACTTTTGCTTCTGTAGCAATAGAAGCATGGTCAGTACCGGGCACCCAACAGGCATTTTTCCCCTGCATACGGGCACGGCGAATTAGTACGTCTTGAATGGTGTTATTGAGTACGTGACCCATGTGTAAAACGCCGGTTACATTCGGCGGTGGAATTACAATGGTGAAAGCCTCACGGTTATCGGGTTCTGAGTGAAAATAGCGTTTGGTTATCCAGTGTTTATACCACTTCTTCTCTATTTCGTTCGGATTATATGTTTTTGAAATTTCCATAATCAAGCAGCAAAGATATAAAAGTAGCGTCAATTAAGGGTTTAAGAGATGTGGAAACAGTGCCAAATGCAAAAATACAGGCAATAAAATGGTTGGTAACATGCTGCAAGGCAATCTGTTTAAAGGTGATGTTAATGGTTTTTAGCATCTTTACGGTCATTATGAAGCAAATTATTATAGTGTTGATGGTGTTGCTGCTAAGCAACTTTGTGCAGGCGCAAGCATTTGATACTTGCCGTTTTATGAGTTATAATGTGCTCAATTTCGACTATTCGGGAAATGGCAAGGAACAATTTCTGAAAGAAGTAATCGACTCTATTCATCCGGACATATTGGTTGTACAAGAATTAATCGAGCTGTCGGGCGCTACGCGATTTAGAGATAGTGTTGTATTGAAAGTGGATACCAACTATGCAATGGGTACATTTATTAACAGTTTCGATACCGATAATGGCATTTATTATAGAAAAGATAAATTCGGATTTATTTCCAATACCGTAATAAAAACTGAATTGCGCGATATTAATGCATTTAAATTGCAGCATTCGTTGAGTAATGAAATATTTTATATTTATTCAGTACATTTAAAAGCAAGCAGTGGAGGCACCAATGCCGATCAACGCAAACGCGAAGTTGACAGTTTATTAAAGGTTACTAATTTGTTACCTGATGGTACTAATTATATGGTTGTTGGAGATTTTAATATTTACGATTCCAATGAAGATGCTTACACAGCATTAATTGATGATAGCAATCCGGGTTACTTTATTGACCCATTAGAAGGACTGATTACCACAACATGGAATAGTGCATCGAATGCGCCCTACCACACGCAAAGTACGCGCATAGAGAGTTTTGGCGGAGGCTCTACAGGTGGAATGGACGATAGATTTGACATGATGTTGCATAGTCAGGCCATTGAAGATGAAGGTGGTATGTTTTTTTTAGCGGGAAGTTTAAATGAAATAGGCAATGATGGTGACCATTATAATGAAGCAATGAATACGCTACCAAATGGTGTAGTAAGTGCAACCTTGGCAAATGCATTATATCAATCGTCGGACCATATTCCGTTAGAAGCCTTGTATGTTTTTGAATATGTTCCTTCAGATACTACAATTGATACCAATTTAGCATTAAATAACATTGTTAAGCCGGAAATTAAAATATATCCTAACCCTGCAGGTGATGTATTACATATTTCTTCGAATATGCCAATAACATTATTAAGTATTTACAATTCGGAAGGAATATTAGTAATGCAAAATGAGCAATCGTTTTTATCAGATACTTTAGTTACCACAAAATTACCGGGAGGAATTTATATAGTTGTAACTGTAATTGATGGCGTGCGCTACCGAAAATTAATTGTAAAAGAATAAGCTTGAATTTTGAGTGTTAAACTGAAATTGCGAGAGGGATTGTAGTGTAAAGCCCGGAGTTTCGAACCCGATGTATCGGGAGCGAAACGAGGACTTGAAACGGAAAGCCCGACCCTAAAGCATTTTCATTTTTTGCTTATAACATCATCAGTATAATTGCTTTAGGGGCTCGCCCAAATTAATACGTTTTAGTTGCTAATTATTTAGTGTAGTGTTAATTATTTTATTGTTCAATTAAACACATTAACTTTACAATGTTTATGAAAATTAATAAAATAGGTATTTTACGAGAGGCGAAATTTCCACCGGATGCGAGAGTGCCATTAATTCCCACGCAAATACAACAAATAAAACAAGCATATCCTAATGCAGATATTGTTGTGCAACCGAGCAAGGGTCGTTGTTTTGCAGATTATGAGTTTGAAGAATTGGGCATTGCGTTACAAGAAGATTTGCGTGATTGCGATATGCTTATGGGAGTGAAAGAAGTGCCTTATGATTTATTAATTCCAAATAAAATATACTCCTTTTTTTCGCACACTATTAAAAAGCAGCCACAAAATAGAAAGTTACTGCAAAATTTAGTGCAGAAAAACATTCAGATGATAGATTATGAATGCTTGAAAGATGCACGCGGAATTCGCGTAATTGCATTTGGCAGATGGGCAGGCATAATTGGCGCGCACAATGGCATTTGGACGCTCGGACAACGATTAGGTGAAGCACATTTAAAGCGTGCAAAAGATTGTCGCGATTATTATGAATTAAAATATCAGTATCGGGGATTACAAGTGCCTACGGTAAAAATTATTGTTACCGGAACCGGTAGAGTTGGAAAAGGTGCTGTTGAATTTTTAAATGATATTAAAATTAAGCAAGTTACCAAAGATGAATTCCTAAATAACAATTTTAATGAAGCTGTGTTTTGCGTATTAGACAGCGATAATTTATACGACAGAATTAGCGATGGTGGTTTTGAACGAACTGAATTTCACCAACATCCTGAATTATATAAATGTATATTTAATACTTACATGAATAAATGTGATGTATTAATTAATTGCATTTTTTGGAGTCCGCAAGCGCCGCAATTATTCTCAAAAAACGACATGCGCAATCCGAATTGGCGTGTTAAAGTAATTGCTGATGTTAGTTGTGATGTAAAAGGAGGCATTCCTGCTACATTGCGTTCGACAACCATTAACGAACCTGTTTATGGTTACGATGTAAATTCGGAAATGGAGATTGCGCCATACATTCCGGAATCAATAGATATTATGGCAATAGATAATTTGCCTAATGAGCTGCCGCGCAGTGCCAGTGAGGAGTTTGGCTCCCTGCTAATTAAATCGGTTTGGGATGAGTTGTTTAAAGATAATTCACGTATGATAGACGAAGCCAGCATTACTGTTAATGAAAATTTAGGCAGTTCATTTGAATATTTGAGGGATTATTTGGAAGGGAAGTAACAACTTGAAATAAACGGTGTCATATTAATTTACCACTTATTTGCACACTTAAAACACTGTCTCCATAGCGTTTATTTAAACAGCCATTGAACAAGATTGAGCAAAATTGAGCAAAATTTGAGGCCTTATTTAGGTTGACATTTGAAGTAACAAATTAATTCACTAAGCACTTCCACCATTGATAACTATAGCTTCGTAGAGGCATAATATTTATTAATTAACCACTTATTTGAATATTTAAAATACTGTCTCCGCAGAATTTATTTAAACAGCCATTGAACAAGATTGAGCAAAATTTTGCAACCTAATTTGATTGAAATTCGGAGCAAACAATTAATTCACTAATAATTTCCAAGAGTGTAAATTTGTGCTTCGTATTAATGGTCGGTGAGAAACACCAACCATGGCGTGGAGGGAAATAATTTAAACAGCCATTGAACAAGATTGAGCAAAATTGAACAAAATTTAGAAGCCGTTAAACCAATCACAATTGGGGGCAATAAGTTAATTTATTAATTAAACAACTTCATCATATTTATAATTAGTGCAACATATTAAAATCCATAAGCGGATCCAATCCGCAAGAATCCGCTTCCGAATCGGAGATTCGG
>JANMLV010000207.1:0-3505 GCA_031372705.1 Bacteroidota bacterium
GGACTTGATGAACAAAAAATGTAAGGAGATTCAAATGGAAATTTTTTAAAGAATGGATCAACGCTAAACCACCTACCTAACCTCGCATCATATATCCTCGCTCCAAAATCTAAAGCATTATTATTTCCGGCAATTTCATCATCGTTTTCTTTGTTGTTAAACCCATACCTATACCCACTTCCACCTTCCCAACTTCTCCCAACCAACAACATCCCGAATGTAATATAATCTTACCCTTTTTCTTAACCGACTTTCCGTCACTTAACTGCGGTTTTGACAAAAAACAAAGAACTTTCTAGAGCTAAGTTAACGTTTTTTTAATGAATTGTATTGTCGCCTATTTATTAAATTAATATTGATGTAAATGTGTAATTTGGAAATCTATAAAAAGGAAATAATTTTCACTCGGTATGTCTTTTTTGAAATTTTATGTACTACAACGGTAAAACCCTTTGTCAACTTGAGTTCCAGTGGCTCACTATGCGAGTGGACCACTACCGGACCACTGGACCACCAAAATTGTATTTTTGCCTATTAATGGGCTGTTCTGAGCAAGTATTCACAAAACTAATTAAATAAATCCAAAAGACCAATTAATTGTATCGTATGTGAAAAGGCCTCTCTGGAATTTTAACTACGAACGCAATATTGTAATGCCCATACTAGAAATGGCTCACAGCATTGACGAAGCCCTGGAAGTTCCTATTGACACACTTGTGTATGGAAAGAATAACATTTACCCGGCCATTAGCGATCGTGATTTGGCTACACTTTTTAAACAAACTCAATCCCTAAATCAAAAGCAGAAAGAGACCGTAAAAGATCTGCTTTCTGCGTTTATATTAAAGGTGGAGTTGAAGGGGAGGTTGAGGGGGTGAAAAATATTTTTATTTAATTCACACTCCTTTAAACTAAAATTAAAAAAACTAATACTATTAATAAATAATTCTTACTTATAATAAAACTTTAATTCAAACAGTCCATACTTGCATTAATCTGGAATTAAAAAAGTATCAAAATTAAACATCATTTCATTATAAACATTTTTTAGAAAATAAATTTACACCCGACAATATTTTCATCGTCCAAGGTAGAAACTGGTTGAAATTGAAAAAGGGTAATTTTTTCTTTAAAAAATGGATCAAATTTAAGCTCTGCTGTTGAAGGCTCAATACAATACTTTTCAAATTTGTTAAATCTATAATATTTTGTTAGGATATTTTCCAATGAATCTACCAAAATAAGTGATGTCATTTGAATTTTTGTCACTTTCAAATCTCGATTAATTGTAATATCATAAGTAGCCTCACCCTTCATATTGTTGCGAGAAATGGAATCTGGTAAATTTAATTTAAAAGTATTTCCGTCAGCTGAAATTGAATTTGGATGTATGATTTGAACATTAAGATTTCCTATACCATAATATAAATAGGGTGTTACATCCAAATTATAATATGGGTTGAGTTCAGTATTGCTTTTAATTGTATTACAACTATTTAGAGTGTATAATATAAAAATCAAACCTATAGTTTTCATGTTTCTCATTTATTTAGTAAAGGGTAAAGAGTATCAATGCTAATTTTAAAATTAGGATCTATATTAAAACCGGAATAACTTGGTTGAGAGAAAATGCTGTTTAACAGACTATTTGAAGCAGTATTAAATGCTTTTGAATCAAAGGTTTCACTAAATATTAATGTATGAAATGCTGCATTAAAATCTTTCCCCTTATTAGATATGTCACCATAATTAGTTGTATGAAGTATTGTTCTGTAAGTTTCCCCTGTTCCTGCAATCTGTGCAGTTATTCTTGATGTAGTTATAGCTCCAAAAAGATAAGCCTCCGTTTCACTATTTAAGCTTTTTCCCCTACGATTTCCTTTTAATCTTTGATAACCGTGAAATAATTCATGGCTGGAAAATTCAAGCTGAGATCTAGTCGAAACACTTGTACTTGATAAAAGTGCAGCATTAATATATCCCCCTTTTCCAAACAAAAATGGATGAAATGACCCACCAGTGGAATTGGGTCCTGATTTATTTCTATAAACGTAGTTATGCTTATCTTCACTCACAGCTTTAACTACAATAGAGCCTGCAGGATCAGAGTTTAAAAGGTTTAGGTTTGTCAAAACTTTTGATGAAAAGACATCATCACCAGTATATTCCTTACCTCGTCTTGTATATAATTTCCCATCTTCCTCATTGTATTTTAATTTTTTAAATAACCCTTTTTTAACCCAAATTTCATCTCCAAGAGGATCATTAAACGCAACAGGATTATTTCCCATGGTTGCATATGGGCTTTCCCAAGGAGTTTTACTTGTTTTTGGATCGTTACTCCACCATCGCATTAATCTAACATCTAATTCTCTAAAATGGGTAGTGTAAGAATTTCCAGTTCCATAAATTTCATCATCTTTCATACTTCCTTGGTAACCGAAACGATAATTCTCACTCCCCGCAACCCATGTTCTTCCAACCAATAACATTCCGCCGGGATCATAGTCCTGTTGCGCATTTAAATTAGGTAAATATTTAACGGCATACGCTTCACCGGTAGTTTCCTCCCCTAGATGGCGGTCGGTTAATGCTGCTAATACTTTTCCTAAGCGATTGGTCATTACGTAGCGTTTCTCTCTCAAAATTCGGAAATATTTTGTTGATATTGGTAATGCATGAGTTTTAATTAATACCGGCTTAATTTTTTAAGAAAATTTCACCATTAAATGGGATGAAATTTATTTATTTCTTCGCTCAGATCGTCGATGTCGTTAATCAAATAGCCTTCTGTGGAACTCACATACCTATGGCCGCACATGTGCTGTACTTGGCGGAGGTTGTATAATTTTAACCAATAGGTAATTACACTCGTGCGGAGTTGTTTGAGGGAGGTAACCTTTTTGTTCTGTGAATTTAATTTTTTTATAAGCTGGGTTACGATATTATTAAACTTTTCGCTCCCCGCTATACTTATAAATAAACTATCATTTTCTTTTCGGCTTAGTGCTAATAATTCTTTTCTTATTACAGAGATATATTCCATCAGATCAAGTATCTGATGAGCTTCTAATTTCAAATCCCTTTCATTACTTCTTCTGCCGGCTGCAATAAATATCTTGCCTTCTTTAAGTTTGAGGTCTTTATCAGTGAGATTCGACAGTTCTAAACTGTTTAATCCCTGATAAACAACCAATCCTAAAATAACTTTATTTCTTTTTGCCGTAAGCATCGCTTTGTAAAACCAGTTTTGATTTTTGTGCTTATCATTTTCCTCCGGCAATTTAAAATGGTAATACAAGGCATCAAGCTCTTGCCGGTTCAGCGTATTGTATAATACTTTTCGTTTAATGCCCTTGATCATAATATGTACCGTCGGATTTTCCACTATTTTTTTTGTTGATTTTAAATAATTAAAATAATGTTTTATTCCGTTCAGTTTTGTTTGTAACGTGCGTTGTGTATTGTTATTACCCTTTTGCGATTGAATGTAGGCCATTACGTC
>JANMLV010000222.1:0-21403 GCA_031372705.1 Bacteroidota bacterium
GATTTTGAGGTGGAATGACGGCTGTTCAATTGGTACATCTGCACATCGGTACATCTGCACATTACAAAAAAAAGCCCCGCTTTTTCAAGCAGGGTTTTAACTAAATTAATGGCACTATTAAGCTTCCTTATCGTCTGTCGACTCTTCAGTTGCTTCATCAGAAACGTCTTCCACTTTTTCTTCTGCTTTTTTAGCAGCTTTAGAAGAAGTTTTAGAATCGCTTTCCATTTTTTCTTTTAATTGAGAAAGTACATCCAGTTCACCCAATGTTGTTTTTTCAACATTTTTCTGAACTTTATTTAACTGGCTCTTCGATTTTTTATCATCGCGTTGACGAGTTTTATCTTGCTCACGTCTTTCACCATCTTGATTGTCTCTGATGAATTTAGTGTGAGAAACAAGAATACGCTTATCGTTACGATCAAATTCAATAACCTTAAAGGTTAACAATTCTTCGTTGTGCGCAGTTGAGCCATCCGCTTTTTCAAGATGTTTGTTTGGAGCATAACCTTCTAAACCATAAGGTAAAGAAATTACAGCACCTTTTTCATCTTTACGGATGATTGTACCTTCATGTGTTGAACCGATAGGGAATACATTTTCAAAAGTATCCCATGGATCTTCTTCAACTTGTTTATGACCAAGAGAAATTTTTCTGTTGTCTTCATCTATTTCTAGAATTACTACATCAAGATTTTCTCCGATTTTCACAAATTCTGAAGGGTGATTTAAACGCTTAATCCAGCTTAAATCGCTAATGTGAACCATACCGCCAACATTTTCATCTAACTCAACAAATACACCATAATTAGTGATGTTTTTAACGAGTCCTGAATGTTTGCTGTTGATAGGATATTTATCTTTTGCACTCTTCCAAGGATCTTCCGATAATTGTTTAACTGAGAGCGACATTTTGCGTTCTTCGCGATCGAGTGTAACCACTTTAGCTTCAAATTCCTGATTAACAGTAAAGTATTCTTTGCTGTTAATTGGCTGATTGCTCCAAGTAATTTCTGATACGTGAATTAAACCTTCAACACCGGGCATAATTTCGAGGAATGCGCCGTAATCTTCAATGTTTACGATTTTACCTTTAACTACGCTCCCAACCACGATTGCTGCATCAAGCACTTCCCATGGATGTGGTGTAAGTTGTTTTAAACCTAATGAAATACGTTTTTTGTTGTCATCGAAATCAAGTACAACAACATTCAATTTCTGGTTCATATGTAACACCTCGTTAGGGTGGTTGATACGTCCCCATGAAATATCAGTGATATACAATAAACCATCAACACCACCTAAATCGATAAATGCACCGAAGTCTGTAATGTTCTTGATAGTTCCTTCCAATACCTGACCTTTCTCGAGTTTACCGATAATTTCCTGACGCTGAGTTTCAATATCGCTTTCAATAAGCGCTTTGTGTGATACAACGGCATTTTTAATGGTTTCGTTGATTTTAACAACTTTGAATTCCATTTTCTTGCCAACGTATCCATCATAATCAGTAATTGGTTTAACGTCGATTTGTGAACCAGGTAAAAATGTTTCAATACCAAATACTTCAACAATAAGACCGCCTTTGGTTTTGCTGATAATATTTCCGGTAACAATAACTTCGTTTTTGTAGGCATCAACGATTTTTTCCCAAGCCTTCATCATTTTTGCGCTCTTACGGCTCAAATTGAGTTGACCTTTTCCATCTTCTTTGCTAACTACATAAACTTCTACTTCCATGCCTACTTTGAGGTCTTCGATATCGCGGAATTCAGTTTTAGAAACTAAACCATCGCTTTTGTAACCTACGTTTAAAATAACGTCGGTATCGGTTAAACCTACAATAGTTGCATTAATGATTTCATTATCATTCAGCGTTTTGAAAGTACCTTTATAGGTAAGTTCTAATGCGCTGCTCTGCTCTTGAGAGTAAGTGATTTTGTTACGCTTGTCAACGTTCCAATCGAAATCATCATGTGCGGCTTGTACTTTTTCAGGTGCTTTTGTAACAGTTTCAACTACTGTTTCAGTAGTTTCTGTTGTTTCGGAGTCTAACGGCTCCAGATTTTCTTGGTTATCCAAGGTGAAGTTTTTATAAAGTGAAAATAATTATTACAGCTGTTAAGCTGTCCCATTATTCCGCCATTCAGCGGCAACAAAAGGGATGCAAAGATACTGAAAATATTGAATTATTGCAGAAAAATCAGCTAAAATCGACCTTTTGGCAACCAAATATGGCTTTTTACGCAGGTTTTCTTAGGAAATCGCTGATAATCAATGCTGTAAAGCCATTGAGGGATTCGCTTTGGATAGGTGATTTGAATTTTTAACTATTGGCGACAAGATTATAAATTGGCATAAACACGCACGTACTCCTCTGTTCCATTGGATTTCACCACAAATACATATTTAATGTCATCCACGTGCTCGTATTGGTAAATTTGATAACCATCAAGGTCTTTTACATAGAATTTTTTTATCTCTTTCATGAAATCAGTAAAAATGGAAGCTCCGTTCGGCCCGATTTGATAAACCATTTCGAATTCAGTGGCTTTTTTAGTCGCGAAACAAAAGCCATCTTGGGTGCCGGTTTTGTTCTCAATGGTGTATTGAATGCCACTTTCGCCAAAATCATCTCTCAGCTTGGAGATCAATTTCATGTTGCGCTCCCAATCGCTCAAGTTGATGTTCAACATCGTAATTAAGTTGGTAATCGACACGTCAGGATAAACACTGCCTGCCGGCGTTGTGGTGCGTGAAACGCGCTGTGCGTTGATATTGCCGATGCTAACGGCGATGAACAGCGTTAATAGAAGTGTGTGTGTGCGCATGACCTCAAAGTTAAGTATTTGCCTTGAGTTTTTAAAAATGGCCTATTAAACTGGCGATAAGTATAAGTTTATACTCAGATGTAAAACCACCCGGATTTAGATTTTGTCAATCGGGTCGTTGGGCGAATAAGTATGCCGTTGCACTGACATAGGTTTTATATTCATAATGACCATAACCGCGATTAAAGGTAGTAGAAATGAAAAAATCCCCCAACCAACTACATTTCTACCTAATTGTCGCGCCTTTTTTGTGCAGTAATATATTGCATAAATTCTATAGGCAACTAATAATATACTAACTATTGAAGTCATGACAATGCATTTTTTTTAACTACAGTAAAAGTAATATTTTTATTAAATAGTTCCTGTATATAATTATTCTGATTTAATAATCTGAAATAATTCACTCATTCCGCTCACCGAAATATAGTATATACCATTAGGAATGTGCTGAATTGAAATAAAAGTTGCATTGCCGTTTGCAGTCTGCACTAATTCGCCATACATGTTAAATATTTGTATTGTTGCGCTTGCCAAATTTGTTGACAAATTACTTATTGCAAAATAGTTGCTTGCAGGGTTGGGTACTATTGTTAATGCTGCAGTATTTGCAATTGCATCAATATTAACCGGGAAATAATTGTAAGTTAATGTATCTGCACAACCATATAAATTGGTGACAATAATTGTATAAACACCATCTACTGTCGGGAAATAAATACCGGTTGTTGCATCGTTCAATAATATGCCATCTAAATACCACGAATAGGTATCACCTGCGGCCAGTTCAACATAAATAGTATCGCCACTTATGGTGTAGCCTGATGTGTATTCGCCACTCATATTTATAATATACGAACTTGTTGATGAGCAGCCAAATGCATCTGTAATGGATACTTCGTAAACACCTGCAGCAAGTGAATCTAACATAGCTGTAGTATCACCGGTTGACCATTCAATTGCATATGGTTCGGTGCCACCAACAATCGATAAATTTATGGAGCCAATATTGCCTAATGTACAATCGGCATCTGTTAAAATATTAGTTGATGTTAATGATTCACAAACATCTTTTAATTTATAAATAGTTGAAGTTGCTCGAACAACTACATAAAGTTCAGCATTTTTATCTTCGCCAAAAGAAACTACTTCTAATAAAAGTGCGGGATAAATATTATTTATCCATCCTCCGGCTCCATCACTCGTTAAAGTATAAAAATTACCGGTTACATAGTCGCAATAAATATATTTTCCATATAAATCAGGATATAAACTTCCACGGTAAACATAACCACCTGTTATGCTATAACCACCTGTTGAATCGTTGTGCGGATAAGTGTAAATGGGATAGGTGAAATCAACTGCACCATCACAGCTATCCGGATTGTAAATTTCATTTGCTTCATAACATCTCCAACCATAATTATTTCCCCCGGCAAAACCGGCAGGTTCAAAATTTATTTCTTCCCATAAATCCTGGCCAACATCGCTCAACCACATATCGCCGGTTAATTTATCGAAGCTGAAACGCCAAGGATTCCTTAAACCAATTGCCCAAAGTTCATGCAATGTATCTGTTGCACCAATGTAGGGGTTATCGGCAGGAATGGCATAAGGAATGCCGGCATTTACATCAATACGCAACATTTTTCCTAAAAAAGTATTTGGATTTTGAGCTCTATTATCGGGATCACCTTCGCCTCCTCCGGGAATAGTACCGCCATCTCCTAAAGGGAAATACAAATAACCATCCGGACCAAATTGCATATCACCGCCTTTGTGCACATTATATGGTTGCTCAACAGTCATCAAAATTAATTCTGAAGCTGCATCTGCCGAATCAGGATTTTCAATACTTACCGAAAACCTTGATATAACAGTATTCATATCATTATTAATATAATTCACATAGAAATATCCATTGCTTGCATAGTCAGGATGAAAAACTGCGCCTAATAATCCGTGTGCATTTAATAACGATTCAACTCGATCATCAATGTCGAGAAATGGTGTCGGATTAATTACCCCATCAGTATCGATTATCACCATATAACCACTTTGACATATTGCAAAAACCCTGTCATCGTTGCAGTTAACTAAACCAATTGGATTATAAGGAACAGCCGTAGCAAATGTTTCAAGCTGTATAGTTGGTTGTGCTACAGCAAGTAGTGAAGCAAAACAGGAAATTGCAATTAAGAGTGTTTTCATATATTGAAGCGAGTTATAATTTACATCCAAAAATAATAACAAGTTAATGCTATTATTCTAGAATTGTATGAAATGCCTTAATTAAAGGGTGAAACGGCATAATAAGTTAGCGAAGTAAAGCTACGTTAAGTTTGAAAAAATAAATTTATTCGAATAATATTATTACAATAGCAAAGTGAAATAAAGCAGTTACAATTTATCCACTAATGCCAAAACCAAATTAAATTGTTGCTCAAGTGTAAGGTTGGTATTATCAATTAAAATAGCATCATCTGCTTGTTTTAAGGGACTGTCTGCCCGAGTTGTTTCTTCGCGGTCACGTTTAATTAAATTATTGCGAATATCATCTTCACTTACTTGAATATTATTGGATTGTAATTCCATTAATCGGCGCTGCACTCTGGTTTCCATGTTGGCAGTAATAAATAATTTTAAATCAGCATTTGGAAAAACAACTGTCCCAATATCTCTGCCATCCATCACCACATTTTTTTCAGCGCCAATTGCTTGTTGTTGTTTAACTAAAAATTTTCTGATTGCACTAACTGCTGCTACTTCGCTTACTTTATTAGAAACGCGCATCGAACGAATGGCTTCCTCAACATCTTCGCCATTTAAAAATGTAAGTGATTTTCCATTTTCGTTGCGCTGAAATGCAATCGAAATATTGTTTAACGAATCATCTAATTGCTTGGCATTATCCCAGTCGATATTTTGGTCTAATAAGTATAAAGTTACTGCGCGATACATGGCACCGGTATCTAAAAACAAATAATGCAAATGCGCAGCTAATTGCTTCGCCAGTGTGCTTTTACCGCAACCGGCAAAACCATCAATTGCTATTATAAGTTTTTTCACGGCTCGAAATTAAGCAAAGCGAATTACATTGAGAAACCTATTGTAGAAGTTATACTAATTACTGTAAAAATTATTTCAAAATTTCATTTAGGTTAGCCGAAATGGTGATATGATTGCTTCCGCCAGCTAATGAATAAAATTCATGCCCGTAATCGATGCTGTATTTTTTTATTTTCATACCAAAGCCAAGCGAAAATCCGGTAAATCCCCGTCTGGTTTCAATCGACATTTCTTTGCGTGTCATATGGTCGTATCCAATCCGTGCCATAACATTTTTACCGAAGTAAAATTCACCTGCAATGTTTAAGTGTTGTGCTATTTTATCTACTGTATATTTTTTTTCCTCTGCGGTAGAATCTGCGCCAAAAATATTCACTTCCTGCGCAGCATTCGGGTCATCGTATCTAATATCAAGGGTTTGCAAATCGTGTAAGGTAAAACTAAAGCGCAAGGGGAGATGCTTCAATCGTTTTGAAACACCAAAATCTATTTCAAATGGTAATTCCTCATAATTATCGGCTACAAATGGTTTTAATTGTGTGCCAACGTTTCTAAATACTAAACCGGCGCTAAACAAATGTGCTGTATCAATATATGCTGCGCCAATATCAGCTGCCAGTCCAAATGAACTGTAAGATTCTAATTGGCTATATAATAATTTTGCATTGGCTCCGTACCGCAATTTTCCCGTTCCATAACCTATTCCCCAACTGGCTGCATATTCACTAGCTTTAAAACTGCCAACTCTGTCGCCGTTTGCATCAGTTAACGCAAATGTTCCGTACGACCGATATAATATTCCTCCACCCATAGTGGCATTCCATTTTTTTACATGCTTTCCGTAAGCAGCGTAACCCTGGCTTATTCCTGAAGGCATAAATGCATGACTGGCACTCATGGCTCCGTCCATCGATTCATTTAACAATGCCGGGTTTTGAAATCCAAAATTTACATCGCTGTCGAAAGTGGTGATGTTTAAGCCGCCTAATCCGCTAATGCGGGCAGATGGCGGCAAATTGAGGTATGCGTACGTATAACTACCTCCGAATTGACCATAAATTTGGCTTGCTGAAAGTATAAAAACGATAAAAAGTAACCGGTGTAGTTTCATATTGTTAGGTCGTAAACGAAAAATCCCGCAAAAAATTTCGCGGGACTAAATTACTTCAATTCGTGGAATGTATGTTTACTTTTTGGTGACTTTTGCTTTTTTGGGCGCCGGTTTTGGTTTTTCGAGAGCAAGGCTCAACACTTCCATCATATTTGATACATAATGAAATTTTATGCCTTTTATAAACGAAGATGTTATTTCAGCTACATCTTTTTTATTTTTCTCGCACATAATAATTTCCTTTATTCCGGAGCGTTTTGCCGCAAGCACTTTCTCTTTGATGCCTCCAACAGGTAATACTTTTCCTCTTAAGGTAATTTCACCGGTCATTGCTAAGTATGAGCGCACTTTTCGGCCGGTAAAGGCAGATGCAAGTGATGTGAGCATGGTAATTCCGGCACTCGGACCATCTTTAGGAATGGCGCCCTCAGGAACGTGCACGTGAATTGCAGTTTGTTCGAAAATATCGTTCGAAATATTTAGTTCGTCGGCATGCGATTTTAAGAAAGTAAGCGCTGTTGAAGCAGATTCTTTCATCACGTCACCTAAGTTACCTGTTAGCTGTAACGTGCCTTTTCCTTTGCTTAAAGATGTTTCAATAAACAAAATATCGCCTCCAACGGATGTCCATGCCAATCCAACAATTACACCTGTAGTTTCGGTATCAAAAATACTGTCTTTGTCGAATTTCGAAGGACCTAAAATTGTTTCAACATCTGCCGGTTTTAAGGTTTTATTATACTTCTCTTTTGTGGCAACATATTTTGCAATTCTGCGCATAATTGAAGCCAATTGGCGATCGAAATCACGCACACCGCTTTCGCGCGTATAGTTTTCAATTATTTGCTTCAATACATCATCATTCAATGAAATATTAGCAGGTTTTAATCCGTGGTCTTTTTTCTGTTTTGCAACGAGATGACGCTTCCCGATTTCAACTTTTTCTTCAGTTGAATATCCACTCACGTAAATAATTTCCATTCTATCGCGCAAGGCAGGTTGAATAGTATTTATATTATTGGCAGTGGCAATAAATAACACTTTCGATAAATCGTATTCCAGTTCTAAATAATTGTCGTAAAACGTGCTGTTTTGTTCCGGATCTAAAACTTCTAAAAGGGCACTCGACGGATCACCGCGGAAGTCGGTTCCTACTTTATCAATTTCATCAAGAATAAAAACAGGGTTTGAAGTTTTAACACGTTTAAGCGATTGAACAACGCGTCCGGGCATTGCGCCAATATATGTTTTTCGATGTCCGCGAATTTCACTTTCATCATGCAATCCACCCAAACTCATGCGCACATATTTTCGCCCTAATGCCCTGGCAATGGACTGTCCGAGCGAAGTTTTACCAACACCGGGAGGACCAACTAAGCATAAAATCGGCGATTTTAAATCACCTTTTAATTTTAAAACGGCTAAGTATTCTATTAAGCGAGATTTAATTTTATCTAATCCAAAATGATCTTCATCCAAAACATCTTGAGCATGTTTTAAATCGAAATTATCTTTTGTGAATTCGTTCCAAGGTAACTCGAGTAACATCTCAACGTAGTTGGTAATTACGCCAAACTCCGCAGCATTTGGATTAATGCGTTGCAGTTTTTCTATTTCTTTATTAAATACTTCTTGAACTGTTTTATTCCATTTTTTTTCTGCGCCCCGAGCCTTGTATTTTTTAATCTCTTCATCTTGGCCCGAACCACCCAACTCTTCTTGAATGGTACGCATTTGTTGATTCAAAAAATATTCGCGTTGTTGCTTATCTAAATCGGTGCGAACCTTGTTTTGAATCTTATTTTTTAACTCGAGCATTTGCAACTCGTTATTTAAAAAATTTAATACTTTTTGAGCGCGTTGATGCAGTTCATCTGTTTCTAATAAATTCTGTTTATCGGCAACTTCAATTTGTAAATTCGACGATACAAAATGAATAAGAAATACAGGGCTATTGATGTTCTTTAATACAACGCTTGCTTCTTGCGGTATATTAGGCGAAATTTTAACAATATTGGAAGCTAAATCCTTTATTGTAGAAACGATTGCCGTAAATTCTTTTTTGTCGGCCGACATTTTATCTTCCAACAATGTGATGGAAGCCTGTAAAAACGGTTCTTGTGTAGTGAATTTGTTTACTACGAAGCGTTTTTTGCCTTGAATGATAACAGTTGTGCTGCCATCAGGCATCTTTATTTGCTTAATAACTTTGGCAATTACGCCGGTTTTGTGCAACTGAGCACTATCCGGATCTTCAATATTGCCGTCCAATTGTGCTACAACGCCAATTAGTTTGTTTCCTTTAAACGCATTTTGGATTGCTTTTATCGACTTTTCGCGGCCAACCGTAATTGGCAAAACCACGCCGGGAAACAACACCGTGTTCCTTAATGGCATAATGGCAATGGTTTCCGGATAGTCAATTTTAGTCTGGTCGTCATCCTCTTCGAGCGACAACAAAGGCAAAAACTCTACATCATCTTCCATCATAGAGGACAAAAGGTTATCATCAAATCCAAATTCTCTCATAGCTAAATTCCCTGTTGTTAAGTTACAAAAATATGCTGACTATGCCAGACCATTTCTTTTAATCAATTGTCATGCCTTTGAAACGAAAAGCTGTCATAATCTATAAAATCTGCCAAAAGTCGTCGAATTACTGACAAATTGATAGATTTGTACACGCATGAGCGCAGTCTTACTCTATAAACAGCTATTTATTTACCTCATTCCATTTAATTTTTTAATTGGGGAATATGGTGTTGGAATGCAATACCGTTATACAGACGACTGGGCGGTGGATGTGACTTTGGGCTATGTAGCAGATATTGAAAATTCATTTACAAGCAGTGTTTACCAAGACATTCTTAAAACGGGAACATTTTACTATAGTGGGCCATTTATTAAAGCATCGCTGTTGTCGGTAGTCCCGAGAGGTTCAAACCCACTTCGGACAGATTATAATCAAGTTGAGGTAGGGTATAGGTTGCTTGGCTATAAAAACCTTGACTTTGAAGATGAAAGTGACCCCGGAAAATTATTTAATTTGACAGAGCGAATGCAAGCCGTAAGTTTGTCGTGGAAAGCCGGATATAACATCATACCTCGATCAAATTTTGAAATGAATGGCTTTTTGGGTTTTGGTATGCAATTGCGTTTTAAGAATACCCTTGTAAACAGTTATGGTTACTATTACAATTCCGATTTATTTGTTGTAAACGACCAAATTAGATCGACACAAGTGGTTCCTCTTTTTCATGCAGGAATTAAAATTGGTTTAAAAACATTAGAGAAAAAATAATCAGTAAATAAAAACACCAAATCAAATATGAGAAAACACCTCCTACTACTACTGCTTTGTACAGGCGCAATGCATGTCACGTTGCAAGCACAAACAATTGACTTAAACCGATTTAAATCAATAGAGGCAGCAGGTAAGGTGCCCGAAGATTTCACTCGATTGGCATCTGAAAAGTATTATGAAGATATTGCCGATTTAGAAAGCAATTCTCGAAACGAGCAAAAAGATCAGCAAGAGTTTCTCTTGGCTTCCAATTTCTTGATTGACGAAATGCTGCACAGTGGCCGAGTAATTTTTGGTGACCCGGTTACCGAATATCTCAATAAGATTAAAGATGAAATTTTACGCAGCAATAAAGATCTAGATGATGATATCAGGATATATACATTGTTGTCGAACGAAGTAAATGCATTTACAGCCGATAACGGTATTGTATTAGTTACAACCGGATTGGTTGCTCAAGCACAAAATGAAGCGCAAATTGCTTTTATTCTTTGTCACGAATTTAGTCACTTTTATAAAAAACACGCAATTGACAACTACGTTGAAAATCAACGAATTGAAAGAGGCGTAGGCGTTTATAACAGTTTGGATAATGATGAAGTGGATTTAGAAAAGTTCAAGTATTCAAAAGAGTTAGAGTCGGACGCTGATGAGCAAGGGATTAAATATTATAAAAATACAAAATATAGTTACGAAGCAGTGAGAAGTGTTTTTGATGTGTTATTGTATTCTTATCTTCCGTTTAATGAAGTTGTTTTTCCGGAAGATTATTTTAATGATGATTTTTATATTTTACCTGAGAAGTATTTCATTGATACGCTATCAGAAATAACTGCAGCTGAAGATTATGACGATGAGGAAAGTACCCACCCAAATATTAAAAAGCGCAAAACTGCCATGTTAGGTATAATTGAGGATGATGATAATACTAATCGCCTCGATTACATTCAAAGTGAAGAGCAGTTTAAATATGTTCAAAAAATTTGTCGCTACCAAGGTTGTGAAATGTACTTGTATGATATTGAGTATGAAGATGCCCTTTACCAAGCATTTTTATTGCAAGCAGAAGATTCGAGTAGTTTGTATATAAAACAAGTTATTGCACAGTCGCTTTATGGTTTATCGATGTATAAAAATGCAGGCTCAACACCCGATTGGCATCGTTATTACAAGAAAGTTGAGGGTGAGTCGCAACAAGTGTTTTATTTTTTCAGTAAAATAACGGCTAAAGAATTAAATACACTTGCCTTAAAATATGCTTGGGATGCTCATATGGCAGACCCTGAGAATGGGCTTATTACCAAAATTTGCGAGCAACTGGGGTACGAAATGGTAAATACCAGCGAGTATGCATTTTCAGAATTTTACTCTGCTCAAAAGGTTGAAAAATACAAAGCATCATTAGCACCTGTTAAAACTGATTCTGTTGGAACAACTGAAGTTACCAATACGGAAACAAAAACATCTAAGTACGAAAAAATTAAGAAAGAATCGGCAACTGTCGATGAAAAAGCAGCATATTGGAAATTCGCCTTTGCCGACTATGTTGATGATCAAAATTTTGAAGATATATTCGTAAAAGAAGAAGAAGAGGAAGAAGACGATAAATCTTCAAGAAGAAGTGATCGCCCTGAATACCATTTAGGTGTAAATCAAATTGTAATGGTAGATCCAATTTATTTTGAGGTAGATGAACGCCGCGATATTCCTGTTCAATACGAAGCCGCAGAAAGTGCAAAAATTGAATTGCGCGATAAAGTTAAAACCTCAGCCGAAGATTTAAATTTAAAGGTGAAATATTTGGATTATCATACACTTAAAGCAGATGATGTAGAATTATTTAACGACTTATCTATTTTAAACAGATGGTTGAGTGAAAAAATTAGTCATTTGGATGAAGAAGTTTTCATGCATACCTCAACCAACGATGATTTTTTGGCACTATCAAAAAAATATGATATTAACAATTTTGCTTGGATGGGTGTTGTTTC
The DNA here is from genome assembly GCA_031372705.1 of Bacteroidota bacterium. Classification (GTDB taxonomy): domain Bacteria; phylum Bacteroidota; class Bacteroidia; order Chitinophagales; family BACL12; genus UBA7236. The sequence goes on from JANMLV010000222.1 coordinate 12,307, forward strand.
ATTTACTGAACCGGAATCCTACGTAGCAGCTAAGATTTTGGCTTGTATTTATTTGCCCTTAGCACCATTTCTTATTTATGATGTGGTAACACCTGACCGCAGCTCGTTTTATTTTGCTTTAGTGGCAGATGCCGAAACAGGTAAGTTCAAAATGCAGTATTACAACAGCAATAACATCAGAAATTCTGATGCTTCACAAAAGAGTAATATATATTACATTTTGCAACAAATTAAGTCAAAACCTAAAAAGAAATAATCATGCAACGATATATTTTAATCACCCTATTGCTTTTAGCAAGTGCATCAACTTTTGCACAAACTCCCAGTTTTGCCGGAAAGCGGTTTAGCGTGCATGCAGGCATTGGTTTGAACCCGGCTTTGTATAATATGTTTTATAATAATGAGGATTATGTGGCTATTACTACTTTACCGGGAATCGGCGTGAATGTTACGCCTGCTTTTGGTATAGAATATGTGCTATCAAAAGGGGTAGTTGCCGGTGGCGGAATGCTGTTTAATAAATTAAATATGCCCTTAACTTATTTTGAAGATAACAGAGAAGGATTTAATGAATATGATGCCCATGGTTTTTTTGGGGAAACAAAAGTGAAATCAAAATACTGGAATGTTTATTTGAAATTTTACAGATATCAAAAGAATGGCTCAATTGCACCTATTGGTAGATTTCATCAATTGGAATTTATTAAGGGCTCTTCAACAATTGAAAATGGAGATTTAGTGCTAACTAATTCAGATTATGGTTATTTGTTTACTTACTTAAGCTATGCTAGCGATTATTATTATTACGAAGACTTTTATATGGTAGACGATATTAGTAAAATCGGTTACACCTATCCGGTGAAAGATATTTATTTCAAATATGCTTATGGTTTCGAAACAGTTTTATTTGATAAAATTGCTGCAACAATGAGTGTTCAAATTACCTATCCATTATCCTTATTACGCGATGATTATTATCCCGATGATGCGGAAGAAAATTATGTTGATGAAATACAAAATAGAGCGTACGGCGCATTTGGCTTTTCAATGAATTTAGGGATTGGGTATTTTGTGTTTTAATAAGGCAAATTGTTACTTTATGATTATTTATAAACAACTTTTATCAACAACATTTTTAATAGGTGTTATACTTTCGGCATTTGGACAAGTACCCGGTTATGCAGGCAAACGTTTTAGTGTGCATGCAGGAATGGGAATAAACCCGGCATTGTACGAAATGTATTATGATAACAATGATTTCGAACCCATAACTTCTATACCGGCAGTTGGTTTAAACGTTACCCCTGCATTTAGTGCAGAATACGCGCTATCGAAAGGTGTAATTGTAGGTAGTGGATTTATGGCTAATTTGCTAAATAATACTTTAACATTTTTTCCCGATTCGAGAGGAGGGTATGTTGATTATACAATCCATGGTTATCTTGGTGAAACAAAGGTGAATTCAAAATTCTGGAATGTTTATTTTAAGTTTTATAGATACCAAAAAAATGGCTCCATTGCCCCAATTGGTAGATTTCACCAATTTGAATTTATAAGAGCCTGGTCAAAACTTAAAAACGGGGATGTGGTATTAACTAATGCAGATATTGATGCAGTGGATAAATATCTGGGCTATGCATCGGATAATTATTATGGTTTTGATCCAATGTTTGTGGACCTTGATATGCTTGATGATGTTACAAAGATTGGGTTAACAGATCCCGTTAAGGATATTTATTTAAAATATGCATATGGTTTTGAAACAGTATTGAATGATAAGATTGCTGTTACAATGAGTGCTCAAGCAGCATATCGGCTATCTAAATTAATGGGAGAAGACCTCGATTACGGCAGTCCGGAGTATATTTATGTTAATGAAATTCAAAACAGAGCTTTTGGTGCTTTTAGCTTTAGTATGAATTTTGGAATTGGGTATTTTCTGTTTTAAAAATAAACTTTATTTATGCGATTTAGATGTGTAAGTTTATTATACCTTGTATTTGCTGTTTCTTCAGTTGTGAATGCTCAGGTGCCGGGTTTTGCAGGCAAGCGTTTTAGTGTGCATGCAGGAATGGGAATAAACCCGGCATTGTACGATTTGTATTATGATAACAATGATTTCGGACTCATAAGTTCTATACCAGCAGCTGGTTTAAACGTTACCCCTGCGCTAAGCGCAGAATACGCGTTATCGAAAGGTGTAATTGTAGGTAGTGGATTTATGGCTAATTCGCTAAATAATACTTTATCATTTTTTCCCGATACGAGAGAAGGTTTTTTTAATACAATCCATGGTTATTGTGGTGAAACAAAGGTAAATTCAAAATTCTGGAATGTTTATTTTAAGTTTTATAGATACCAAAAAAATGGCTCCATAGCCCCAATTGGTAGATTTCACCAATTTGAATTTATAAGAGGCTGGTCAAAACTTAAAAATGGGGATGTGGTATTAACTAATGCCGATATTGATGTCTTGGATAAATATCTGGGCTATGCATCGGATTTTTATTATTTTGATCCAATGGTTATGGGCCTTGATATGCTTGATGATGTTACAAATATTGGGTTAACAGATCCCGTTAAGGATATTTATTTCAAATATGCATATGGTTTTGAAACAGTATTGAATGGTAAGATTGCTATTACAATGAGTGCTCAAGCAGCATATCCGCTATCTAAATTAATGGAGGAAGACATCCTTTACGGCAGTCCGGAATGGATTTATGATACTGAAATTCGAACTAGAGCTTTTGGTGCTTTAAGCTTTAGTATGAATTTTGGAATTGGATTTTTTCTGTTTTAAACCCAATTTCGTAAAACAAAAAAGTGCTTGTTTCTCGCAAAGCTCACTAAAAGTACCCCCGCGGAGCACAAAAAAAATTATAGTACGTTAGCAAAAAACATTGCTACCGATTTTGCGTCTTTTGTGTGGGTTTATTTTGTGCCTTTTGTGGGAAACAAGCACATAAAACAGAAGAGGTTGCCTTTTGGGCAGCCTCCTCAGTTTTTATATAAAAATTATTGCTTAGCAATTGTTATTTGCTGCATTAAATTATTATCGTTGTACAAACCAACTAAATACAATCCTGCAACCCATTTTTGGGTATCAACAGTAATTAATGATGTTGCATTAAATGCAGATAAAGGAGCACTATACACTTCCTGTCCGGCAACATTTAAAATGCGCATGGTTAAAAGATTAACATCTCCCGTACTCAATTGAATAAAAAGTTCAGCATCAACAGGATTAGGTCCAACCGACATTATTATTGTATTGAATGAAGTTATATCATCGAAAAAATACACTGTTTCACTTGTTGCAGTGCATCCATTTGCATCTATGGCAACAACATAATATTCTCCCGGAGCAAGTACTTCGTAAGTTGCACTTGTAGCATCGGGAATAGCAACGCCATTTTGGTACCACTGCCAGCTTACACCCGCGTCGGCAGTAAGTATTTGGCCTAATTGAGTAATAGTAACCGTAAAACCCGGAACTTCATTTACAGTAATTACATCGGTGCGCTCGCAACCTGCATTATCTGTAACAGTAACAGTATAAACACCTGCTAATAATCCGGTTGCTGTTTCAGTAGTGGCACCTGATGACCATTCAATAGTATAAGGTGCTTCACCGGATGTAATAATTACAGTTGCAGTTCCATCAGTAACTCCGCAAGCATAATCTGTGGAAGTGGTATTTATTACATAATCGCCACAAGCATCGGTTACATGATAAATAATGCCGGTATTTAAATCGGCACAATAAATTTCACCATTTAAATCTTCGCCAAAGCAAGAAATATCAGTTTTAACATCATCAACTCTATCATAATAATATGGAGCACCTGCATCTGCATTCACCCACCACCAATTGCCGGAAACGTAATCGGCAAACATATAAAATCCATACATGCCCGGATATTCGAAACCGCGATAAACAAATCCTCCCGTTACACTAAATCCACCTGTAGAATAATTATGCGGATATTGTAAAATTGGAAACACATAAGTTGAATCATCATCGCAACCGGTATCATTAAATTCATCAAATCCTTCATAACATCTCCAACCATAATTATGGCCGCCATCTCCTGCTAATTCTACATCAACTTCTTCTTGCAAATTTTGGCCTACATCGCCAATCCACATGTTATTAGTAAGTCTGTCGAAACTAAAACGCCATGGATTGCGATATCCGATTGCCCAAATTTCAGGTAAGGTATCCGTTGCTAAAGCAAAAGGATTATCTGCAGGAATGGCATATGGTGTTCCGCCGTCTACATCTATTCGATGCATTTTACCCAATTTATTTTCCGGATTTTGCGCGCGATTGCCCGGGTCTCCACCTGAGCCGCCATCGCCCAAACCAATATATAAATAGCCATCAGCACCAAATTTGATACACCCGCCATTGTGATTGGTAAAAGGTTGGTCGGCCGTAAAAAGTATAAGTTCAGAGGCATCATCGGCAATATTCGGATCACCTGCGCTTACCGAAAATCTCGACACAACGGTATTTCCGTCTAAATCGGTGTAATGCACATAAAAATATCCGTTAACGGCGTATTCCGGGTGAAAAGCCAAGCCTAATAAGCCTTGCTCTTGATAGCCCGATTCAATTATAGTATTTATATCTAAAAAATCATCAGGCAAAACTGTTCCATCGAGTTCTACAATGCGAATGTGACCCTGACGTTCAACTATAAACAGCCTGTCGTCGCCGGCATGCGCTATATCAACCGGTGAACTAAATCCGGAAGCGAAATTCACTAGGTCGAATGCCGGTTGGGCTCCGACTGATATAAACAGTAATGTTAAAATTGCAATAAACCCTATTGATTTTCTCATTTTGTTGTATTTTTGGTAAAGATAACATAACCATTGAGGCATGAACTGTCAGGTTTGCGTCACCTTTGTTAATAAAATTGTTTGTATATACAGGAATATTTGTATTTTTAATACGTCAATTCAAAAAACCATTAATTATAATACCAGGATATGAAAAAATTTCTAATTGTAGCATTTGCAGTAACCTCGGCACTTGCAATCTCTTCATGTGCTAAAGACCGCGTATACGGTTGCACAGATCCATTCTCAATTAATTACAACCCAAATGCAACTGACAACGATGGCGGATGTTTTGCGCCTAGCAGCCAGAAGCGTGCGTTAATGGGAGATTTCACTGCAACTTGGTGTCCATATTGTGGACAGTGGGGTGCTGCTGAATTCGGTAAAGCTATCGAAGGAACGGGAGCTAATGCAGTTGCTTTAGGTATTCATAATACTGACGAAATTACCACAAACGAATCTACTACACTTACTGATTATTATGGTGCAGAAGGTATAGTTGGCGGATATCCAACCTTGTATGTTTGGAATCAAGCTACTTTTTCTGACGGTGTTTCAATGGCCGCTGCTGCAAATGCAGATGCTGCTTCAGGTCCTGCAGAAGCAGGTGCAGTTGCCGGATTTACCGACAATGGAACTTCAATGACAATTTCAGTTAGCGCTCAAATATTTGCTGATGTTACCGGCGACTATTATGTTGCTGCATATTTAATGGAAAATGGTTTAGTTTACACACAGCAAATTGCCGGTGCTGATCCTGATCCTAATTTCATTCACAACCATGTTATTCGTTCTTCATCTAACGGAAGCGCTTGGGGTGAGCAATTTATTTTCGGTTCAGGTTCATCTGGACAAATTTTCACTAAGTCATACCAAATTGAGAAAAACGATGCATGGAAAATTGAAAACATGTATATGGTTGCTATCGTTTGGAAATATGATGTTGCAGAAGGAAAATACACTTATGTAAATGCTCAAGAAACGCATTTATAATTAATAAATATTTCAAAAATGCCATCCATAAAAATGGATGGCATTTTTTTTGTGCTAAAATCATCTCGGAGCTAAAGGACAGTTACAGTTTAATTGAATTGTAATCGGCTGTAAAGTAGATTTGGTAAGTGTTTCGAGATGATGTTATTGTGAGTTTGAAGTTGGTAATCACTTATTTTATCATGATTGAACAGTTTTTTGAAATTGGAAATGTATAATGATTTTTATATGAAAAATATTGCCATAATTGCCATCAGTTTTTTATTGCTTGTAAGTTTCAATTCGAATGCACAAGACACATCCGGACTTTTTACAATCAATGGCACACAGTTGTTTATTAAAACAATGGGAGAGGGTGAGCCGATACTAATTGTACATGGCGGCCCCGGTTTAACACATGAATATTTGCTTCCGCATATGGCTGAATTAGCTAAAGGTCATAGGTTAATTTTCTATGACCAGCGCTCTTCTGGCAAGTCACAATTAAGCGTAAAAGCGAACATGAATTTCAACGTTTTTGCGGAAGATATCGAAGCAATTCGCAAGTTTTTCAACATCGAAAAATTGAATATTTTATGCCATTCATGGGGTGCTTTACCTGTTGCAACTTACATGATTAATTATCCCGAAAATGTGAAGTCAATTGTGTTCGTAAATCCTGTTCCTATGAACAAAACACTGGCAGCTGAATCATCTACCATAGTGCAAGAAAGAATATCACCGGCAGATAGTATAAAACGGCTCGAACTCTTGCGTTCTCCCGGATTTCAGCAGGGTGAATTGTCGGTAGTGAATGACCTAATGATGCTATCGTTTAAACAACTTTTTTGCGATACCAACAAACTGGCGCTGCTTGACCCTCACTTGCCATCTGATTATTTAATCGCGTCATTATCACTTTATGGCTTTACTGAGGACATGAAAAAGTATAATTTCTTAACCCAAATAAAGGATAACCTTACTCCGGTTTTAATCATCAGAGGAGCCTGCGATATAAGTCCGGCCGCTGCTGATGAGCAATTTAAAGCATGTTTCACTAATGCAACGCTTGAAATACTTGAGGAATCAGGGCATTTTTCTTTCATAGAAGAGAACAAAGCGTTCCTGAAGATTGTTAATAAGTTTTATAAGCAGATGAATTAAATATCGGCTTGATTGTGATGTCATAAATAGGTGAAAACTGCACCTTTTTTTTCACTATTAAGCTTTAATTTTGTGCTTTCGTTCTATGAAATTAAAAATGTACACACATACATTTTTTTAACCGTTTAATTTATTAGCATTTATGAAGAAGGTTCTCCTCCTCCTAATGACCTTCACACACCTAATTACCCTAAAAGCACAGTATTGTATTGAAGACAGATTTACGCAAAGTAATTATTTTGCGGCCGGTGATATTATTAAAATTAGTGATATCCCTTATGGCTTAGCAAATGAATGGTTTGCCGACTATCCGCAGCCTACGCTTAACGCATTTGACATTGCGTATCCAAACCCTGATGTTGATCCATTAGAAAAACGACCTGTTATTATATTGGCACATGGTGGTGGATTTTGGGGTGGTGAGAAAGAATCGCTTGAGTATCAGTTAAACGCGCTTTCACAGTCAGGTTATGTAGCTATCTCCTTAAATTACCGAAAAGGATGGGATGGTTCTCCGGATGATTGTTCAGGTGACCCGGCATCTTTATCAGAAGCTATCTACAGAGCCATGCAAGATGTTCATGCTTGTCTGCGCTATATCGCAGCAAATGCCGATACCTATGGTATTGACACAGCCATGATGTTTGTAGGTGGCGAAAGCGCAGGGGTTTATGCCATAATGAATTCTATTTTTATGACCGAAGAGGAATGGTCAATTAATCACCCAACTCATCTCGCAGAATTAGGTCCATTAAAAACCTCAACTAATTTGCTTACAAATAATTTTACGGTAAAAGGGTTTATTAGTATGTGGGGCGGCATGTATGATACTGCGTATATTGACTTTAACGAAATGCGTCCGTTAATTAGCTTTTATGGCATTAGCGATGATGTAATTCCACCAACTTCGGGTCCTATTAAATTTTGCGAAGGATTTGAAATGGTTTACGGCGCTGAGGCGTTGCAGGATAAATTTAACAATAATAATATTTGCAATGCGCTGAATAAGAATCTAATGGCAGGTCATGAAGCCTATCTACCGGATTACACTGCTCCTGCAATAGCATGCTTTGTAAAAAGCATCATGTGTAACGAATGTTCAACTAGTGAATTGAACTATGAAATTGCAGAATGTTCCGATATAGTTGCTTCGTCGGTTTATGATTTAGAAACAGCATCTATTTCAATTGCCCCAAATCCTGCCTCTACTTACATTAGTATTAATTTGGGCGACTTAGGTATGAACCAACTCAACCTGCAGTTTATGGATATTACAGGGAAATTAGTTGCCCCGGGTTATATCATTTCAGGCGAAAACATTTCGGTTAATGTTAATACATTGGCACCGGGCATGTATGCAATTATAGCAGAAAATAATGGCCGCACTGCATCAGGCAAATTTATGGTGACGAGATAAATCTAATTAAACGATACTAAAAAGCGACAAGCAGTTAATGTTTGTCGCTTTTTTATTTGGTAAGCGCATGCCTAACTTGAAGATGCCTGCATTTCTTTTCGAAAAATTCAAGTAGCATATGCTTTATTGGATAAATTGGTCCTGATTTTATCGGCGTTAATCTTTAAAACCAAGGATTTGAAGCACTATTCATATTTCTAGAGGTAAATCTGATTAAAAGCATGAAAAGTTGAACATTTGCCGTATCTTTATGTTTAGATTAAATCTAAACAACACCTAAAGTGCAACAAATTAAGGTAGTTATTGCTGAAACTCAATACCTCATTATTGAAGGTTTACTTTCTATATTTAAGCGATATAACGACATCGCTATTGTTGGGGTGATGGTTAATAAAGAGGATTTGTTCAGCAATTTGAACGTGCTAAATCCCGATATCGTTGTAATTGATCCGCTTAATCTCGAAGATTTCAGGGTAGATGATATCAGCACGCTTGAAACGGTTTGCCCGGGCATTAGGATACTTATTATAACCGACATTAATAATTCGGATACCGTGCGCAAAATTGTTGAAACCGGTGCCAAAGGCTATCTCACCAAAACATGCGATGAAAAGGAAATTATAGATGCCATTCATGCTTTGTTACGTGGTGAGAAAATGTTTTGTCATAAGGTGGTTAATATTTTGCTCGATG